>VAXT01000202.1 GCA_005883245.1 Actinomycetota bacterium
GGTCGCCGGCTCGCGCAACGGCATCACCGCGCTCCAGATGGACATCAAGATCACCGGCGTCACGCAGGAGATCATGCGGAACGCGCTCGAGCAGGCGAAGCGCGCGCGCGAGTTTATCCTCGGCAAGATGGCCGAGGCGATCTCCGAGACGCGCACCGAGCTCGCAGAGCACGCGCCGCGGATCTCCACGGTCAAGATCGATCCCGAGCAGATCGGGATGATCATCGGCAAAGGCGGCGAGACGATCCGTGGGCTCGAGGGCGACTACGAGGTGCAGATCGACATCGAGGAGGACGGCACGATCCTCATCTACGCGACCGACGGCACGAAGGCGAGAGACGCGATCGAGGCGATCGAGTCGATCACGAAGGAGCCCGAGGTGGTCCTCGGCGCCCTGGATGTCGGTCAGGATCACGTAGTCGTCGCCCTCCTTGACGAGGCCCATGGCGATCCCGCCGACCGGAGCCTTGATCGGGACGCCCGCGTCCATCAGCGAGAGCGTCGACCCGCAGACCGAGCCCATCGACGACGAGCCGTTCGACTCGAGCGTCTCGGACACGATCCGGATCGTGTAGGGAAAGTCCACGAGCGAGGGGATCATCGGCTCGAGCGCCCGCTGGGCGAGTGCGCCATGGCCGATGTCGCGCCGCTTGGGGCCGCGCATGAAGCCGGTCTCCCCGACCGAGTAGGGCGGGAAGTTGTAGTGGTGCATGTACCGGCGGTCGGTCTCGAGCGACAGGTCGTCGATGCGCTGGCCCTCCTTCGCGGTGCCGAGGGTGAGCAGCGACATGATCTGCGTCTGGCCGCGGGTGAAGAGCGCGGAGCCGTGCGTTCGCTGGGCGACGCCGACCTCGCACGTGACCTCGCGGACGTCCTCGGCGCCGCGGCCGTCCGGACGCCGCTTGTCGACGGCGATCTTCTGCCGGACGAGCTGCTTGTAGATCGACTCGGCCGCCTTCTTGACGTACTGGCTTGGCCGACTTGAGCTCCTTCGAGTCCTGCTCGGCTTCGGTCAACGCTCTCAGGTCGTCCTCGAACTGGTCGCGGACGTGGCGCTCGACGACCTCGAGGCGCGTCTTCTCGAGGATCCCGTCCAGCGAGGAGCGCACCTGGATCTGACGGAGGATGTCCTCCTCGCCGGAGTCCATGTTCAGCTCGGGAGCAAGCTCGTTCGTCAGCTCCTCGACGACCGCGCCCGCCTCGCGCAGGCCCTCGGCCTCGATCCGCTCGCGGATCCGGCCCGCGTGCTCCGAATCGAGCTCGGCGGTGAGCTCGGCGTCGAAGTACTTCGACTTCCCGGCTCTGGCGCGAAGCTCCTCCTGCGCGTCGCAGATCTTCACGATCTCGCCGTGCGCGAGCTCGAAGGCCTCGAGGATCTCGTCCTCGGGGATCTCGTCGGCGCCGGCTTCGATCATCGTCAGGGCGTCTTTCGTGCCGACGACGATCAGGTCGAGCGTGCTCTCCTCCTCGACGATCGGCAACGTCGGGTTGACGACGAGCTCGCCGTCGACTCGTCCGATCCGGACGGCGCCTACCGGGCCCAGGAAGGGCAGCGGCGAGACCATCAGCGCGGCCGAGGCCCCGTTGATGCACAGGATGTCGTGCGCGGTGACGAGGTCGGCCGACAACGTCGTGCAGACCACGTGCACCTCGTTCTTGTAGCCCTTCGGCCAGAGCGGCCGGATCGGGCGGTCGATCATGCGCGCGGTCAGGATCGCGCGCTCGGTGGGACGGCCTTCACGCTTGAAGAACCCACCGGGGATCTTCCCGGCCGCGTACATGCGCTCCTCGACGTCGACCGTCAGCGGGAAGAAGTCGGCGCCTTCGCGGCCCTCCATCTTCCCCTGCGCGGTCGCGAGGACCATCGTCTCGCCGGCGCGGACGACGACGGCGCCGTCCGCCTGCTTGGCGAGCTTGCCCGTCTCGAAGCTCATCTCTTGCTCGCCGACGGTCACTGAGACCGTGGCGAGGTTCTCGGTCATGGTGCTCATCTCTGCCTCCACTTCCTCGTGGAGAGCCGAGGTTTGAACCAGGGCCGCGCGGTGCGGCCTTCGCTCAAACTCCGACTCTCCTCTTGCGGAGCTAGCGCCTGAGGCCCAGCTCCTTGATTAGTTCTCGGTACGCCTCCACGTCCTTGCGCTGGAGGTAGTTCAAGAATCGCCGGCGCCGGCCGACCAGCTTGAGTAGGCCGCGGCGCGAATAGTGATCCTTCGGATGCGCCCGGAGGTGCTCCGTGAGCTCGTTGATGCGCTGCGTGAGGAGCGCGATCTGCACCTGGGGCGAGCCCGTGTCCTGCTGCGAGCTCCCGTGGCGCCCGATGATCTCCAGCTTTGCTTCCTTGGTGAGAGTCAATCCGTCTCCTTACGTGCGTGTTCCGCAGTCCAAGCTCGCCGCGGGAAGCGCCGCGTGCGGCCGAGAATGCGGTCGGCTCCTAGGGTAGCAACTAGCTGCCCGGGGCCTTGATCGTGAGCGGGAACGCTGAGGTCGTCGCGTCTCCGTTCTTGTCACGAAGGACGAAGTAGAAGGCCCACTGCCCAGGCATGATGAGCGAATAGCCGGCCTTGTACGTGCCCGGCGAGGTCTCCTGCATGTTCTTGTTGATCAGCCGCATGGACATCGGGCAGCTCATTTCCGCGTGCAACGTGATCTTGCCGCCCTTGATCGGGGCTCCGTTCGCTTTCTCCTTCGCGTGGACGACGACGAGCTTCGAGTAACGGCCCCCGGTCGCCTGCGCCGATATCTGGGCGTTCCCGGCCGAGTTGGTCGAGGGAGGCGTCGGGCACTTTCCCGCGGTGTCGAAAACGGATTGTTTCTTCTTGCCCCCGCAGCCCGCGCCTGTCAGGACTGCGAGCAGAACCGCCGCAACGATCATCGAGCGCATGCACCCCAGGATAGGTAGCCGGATTACGCTCCGCCCATGAGAGCCGTCGCCGCCGGGCATCCGGCCACTGCGGACGCCGGTGCCGAGATCCTCCTCGAAGGCGGGACTGCCGCCGATGCTGCGGTTGCAGCGACGCTCGCCTCGTGTGTTGCGGAGACCGTGATGACCGGCCTCCTGGGCGGCGGGCACGGGATCTACTTCGACGCGGCGACGGGGCGGGCGCGGAATCTCGACTGCTTCGTGGCCGTTCCCGGGCTGGGCGCCGAGCCGCGAGAGGTGGCCCTGCTCGAGCTGGACGTTCCGTTCGGCACGGAGCTCGTGCACTACGCGGTGGGGATCGGGTCGTGCGGTGTCCCCGGCGTGCCTGCGGGCCTCGACGCGCTCTGGAACGACCACGGAACGCTTCCATGGCCGCGCCTGGTCGAGCCGGCTCTCGAGCTCGCGCGCGGCGCGGTGACAATGCCCGCAGCGCACGCCTCCTGCCTGCGGATGCTCGAACCGGTGATGACGATGAACGAGGGCGCTGAGATCTACTCGCCGGGCGGCTCGCTGCTCGACGAGGGCGACCTCCTCCGCCAGCCCGGGCTCGTGCCGGCCCTGGAGTCTCTCGCAGAAGACGGGCCGCGTGGCGCCTACGAGGGATCGATCGGGCGGGAGCTGCTCGCCCTGATGGAGGAGCGTGGTGGGCTCGTCACCGCGGACGACCTCACGTCATACGAGGCTCGCTGGGCCGATCCCGTCGAGCTCGAGTTCCGGGGCTACGGGTTGCGTACGCGATCTGGGCTGTCCGAGCTCCCCGCCGCGGTGGCGCGCCTGCCCGAGCTTCGCGGGCTCGAGGAGCCGGAGCGCGCGCTCGCACTCGTCGGGGCGCTGCTGGACGAGCTTCCGGCGCAGAACGGCACGACGAACGTCTCCGTGATCGACGACCAGGGGAACGCGTGCGTCTTCACGACGAGCCTCGGGCTCGGTTCGGGCGACTTCTTGCCCGGGCTCGACCTGCACCTGAACAGCATGCTCGGCGAGGCCGATCTCTTCACCGAGGGCCTCGAGCCAGGAGACCGGATGGCGAGCATGATGGCGCCGACGCTGGCACTCGCACGGCTGCATCCCGCCGGAACGCTCGTCCACGTCGAGCCGGGGCTGAGCCTGGAGACGATCGCTGCGCTCGAGACCGCTGGCTTCGAGGTCCGCGCGTGGGACTCGCGACACCACTACTTCGGCGGCGTGAGCGTGGTCACGCGGGACGGTGCGGCGGGCGATCCGCGCAGGAACGGGGCCGCCCGGATCCTCTGACTCAGGGCCGGGTCGCGGCGCGCGTGCGCTCGACATCGAGCTCGATCTGCTCGATCAGCGCCTCTTCGCTCTCGAACGACTGCTCGTCGCGCAGGCGCTCCCAGAGCTCGACGATCAGCCGCTGACCGTAAAGGTCGCCTGTGAAATCGAGGAGGAACGCCTCGACGCGCCGCTCGCTGCCGCCGTAATGCGGGTTCGTCCCGATCGAGACGGCCGCGCGGTTCTCCCCGGCCGCGCCCGCGTAGATCCCGTTCTTCGGCACGAGCAGCTCTGGGCGGACGTCGAGGTTCGCGGTCGGGAAGCCGAGCGTCCCGCCGCGGGCGTCGCCGGTGACGACGATGCCCTCGACCTCGACGGGGCGGCCGAGCAGCCGAGCGGCGTCCTGGACGTACCCTTCGCGCACGAGCTCGCGGATCCGGGTCGAAGAGACGTCTGCGAGCAACGGCACGGGGCGCGTCGCGAAGCCGAGGCGCTCGAGGAGCGCGAGATCGCCCTGCCGGGCGCGGCCGAACCGGAAGTCCTCGCCCGCGACGACCGTCTCGGCGCGGATCGGGCGCAGGTACTGCTCGGCGAACTCCTGCGGCTCGAGCCCGGCGACGTCGAGCGTGAACTCGACGACGAGTGTTGCGGCGACTCCGAGCTCGGCGAGGAGCTCGAGCCGGCGCTCGAGGGGCGTCAGCAGATCGACGCGGTTCCCGAGCGCCGTCCGGGGATGCGGATCGAAGGTGACCACGGTCGGCTCCGGCCCCGCGTCGAGCAATGTGTCGACCACCCGACGGTGCCCGAGGTGAACGCCGTCGAAGGTTCCGAGCGCCACGGCGCGCGGTCCGGGCCCGAGCTCGGTCGGTGTTCGAGCGACGTTCATCCCAGCGCCGCGAGTGCGTCGGACGGTGCGAGGATCCGCTCCGGATCGGCGTTGGCGACGTCGAACGGCCCGACGTGCGTCCTGCGGAGGCTGACGCAATGGCCGCCGAGCGCCTCGGCCACAGCGCGCACGTAGCCGCCCGAGCTCAGCCGCATCGAGAGGCGCGCCAGAGGCTCCTCGTACTCCTCGAGCTCGAGCTCGTAGACCGTCGTCCGGCGCGTCGGCATCTCGACAGCCACTCCGCGGCGATGGAGCTTGTAAGCGCGCTCGCCGCCGATCTTGACCGCAGACGCGGCGGGGATCTTCAGATCGACCTCGCCCCGGAGGGCGTCGAGCTGCGCTTCGAGCTCGAGGAGCGACGGAGGCCCGTGCTCATCCACGACCTCCCCCTCAGGATCTCCCGTCGTCGTCGTCCGCGAGAGGTCGACGGCCGTTTCATAGCGCTTCTCAAGGCCGACGAACCGCTGCGCCTCCTTCGTGAAGCTCCCGAGCAGGACGAGCAGAAG
>VAXT01000089.1 GCA_005883245.1 Actinomycetota bacterium
CCGGTGCCGACGGTGCCCGAGCCGAGGACGTCACCGGCCCGCAGGCGGGTGTTGCGCGCGGCGTGAGCGACGATCGCGTCCCACGAGTGGTGCATGTCGCCCATGTTCCCGCGCGAGCGTTCCTCGCCGTTCACCCGCGCGAGCATCTCGAGCCGCAGGTCGCCGAGCTCGTCGGGCGTGACGACGAACGGGCCGAGGCTCGTCGCGAAGTCCTTGCCCTTCGACGGGCCGAGGCCGATCTTCATCTCGGGGCGCTGGAGGTCGCGCGCGGACCAGTCGTTCATGATCGTGAACCCGCCGATCCGGCCGTCCTTGCCGATCACGACCGCCGCCTCGAGCTCGTAGTCGAGCTCGTTCGTGCCGGCCGGGTACGGGATCTCCGCCTCCGGGCCGTAGATCGCCGCCGGGTTCGTGAAGTAGAACGCCGGCATCTCGTACCACTCCGGAACCATCTCCAGGCCCCGCAGGCCGCGCGCCGTCTTGACGTGCTGCTCGAACGCGTAGAAGTCGCGGATCGCGGGCGGGTAGAGCACGGGCGGGCGCAGATCCACGTCCGCGAGCGCGTACTCGGCGTGCTCGCGCGCCTTGCCGCCGCCGGCGAAGAACGACTGGAGCGTCTGGGCGGCGAGCTGGACGACACGGTCGCCGTCGACGCGCCCGGGCCAGCCTCGCTTCAGGTCCGCTCCCCTGGGGCTGAACATGCACAGCTTCATGGCTCGGTGTGCACGCTAACGTCAGCGAGCTCGGGGAGGGCGCGGCGGACATCCTCCTCGACCTCGCTTGCCAACGCGTGCGCGTCGGCCAGGGTGCACTCCGGGTCGAGGCCGAGCGTGAGGAACGCGACGAGCCCGTCCTCGGTCTGGAGGAAGCGGACTTCACGAGGAGGCGCTCCGGTGCGCGCTTTGACGAGCCCTCGGACCCGCTGTGCGTCGGCCTCGACGTTCGCCCCTGCAGGCGCGCTCCCGGCGGCGGGCTCGCGGAGCGGCTCGAGATGCGTTTGGACGGAGGCCACCTCCGGGACGGCCTCTGCGATTGCCCGTTCGACCTGGGACGCGACGTCGTGCGCGTTCTGGAGCGTCAGGTCTTGAGGCAGCTTGAGGTGCAACGCGACCTGGAGCCCGTCGTCGACCGCGACCACGCGGACGTTGTGGAGCTCGCGCACGCCTGGCACGGTGAGCGCCGCGGCGTTGATCCGCTCGCGGAGGGCCGCGTCCTCCACGTCCGGCTCGACGTGGACGACGATGTCGCTCTGGGGCAGGGCGCGCTGCACCGCGGCTTCGACCGCGTCCGCAGCCGCGTGACCCTGCCCCACGCCGGCGTCCGGGGAGACGCCGATGACGACGTCGGCGAAGTGGCGGCCCGCGGCCTCCCGCATGCGGAGCCGCCGAAGCTGGACACCCGGCTTCAAATGCTCGATCGCCTCGCGTGCCGCGCGCTCGGCGTCGACCGGGACGCGGTCCATGAGCACGTCCACGTTCCCCCGCATCAGCCGCGCCGCGGCAATGAGGACGAGCACGGCGACGAAGAGCGCGGCGAGCGCGTCGCCCTCGCGCCAGCCCGCACGCGCGAGCAGGAGCCCGCACAGGACGGCCGTCGACCCCATCAGGTCGCTGCCGAAGTGAAGCGCGTTCGATGCGAGCGCCGGGCTGCCGTACCGGCGCGAGGCGCGCAGCGAGACGATCATCCGGCTCGCGTCGATCGCGATCACGATCAGCACGACGAGGATCGCGTACCAGACAGGGTCCACGCTCGGCTCGGCGGAGCCGACGAGGACGGCCAGAGAGCGGTACGAGATGTACAGGCTGGCGAGGACGAGGATCCCCGCCTCGGCCAGCGCGGCGAGGTGCTCCGCCTTCCCGTGCCCGTACGGGTGCCCGCGATCGGCCGGCCTCCCGGAGACCCCGACCGCGAACAGCGTCAGCAGCGCCGCCACGAGGTCGGTGCCGGAGTGCACCGCTTCGGAGACGAGCCCGAGGCTCCCGCTCGCGAGACCGGTGGCGAGCTTCAGCGAGATGAGCACGCAGGCGGCGACCACCGAGACGAGGGCGGTGCGCCTTTGCGGGCTCATCCCGCGAAGGCTACGGAGTCAGATTCGCTCTAGTACCAGCGACCCCTGCGGAAGCCACCGAACAGCAGACCGAGGACGATCAGGATGATCCCAATGACCCAGTTCCAGATGAAGCCGAGGATGATCCCGAGGATGATGAGGACTGCGCCTGCGCCCACTACCTGTCTCCTCTCTCGCTAGAGATTGCCCCGCAAGGCCTGTTCTCGTTCGATTGCTTCGAACAATGCCTTGAAATTGCCTTCTCCAAACCCGCGCGAGCCGTGGCGCTCGATGATCTCGAAGAAGAGCGTCGGCCGATCTTGCGCGGTTTTCGTGAAGATCTGAAGCAGGTACCCCTCCTCGTCGCGGTCGGCCAGGATGCCGAGGCGACGGAGGTCGTCGTAGTCCACGTCGATCTCGCCGACGCGGTCTTCCAGGTCGTCGTAGTACGCGATCGGAGTCTTGAGGAACCGCAGCCCGCGCTCCTCGAGCTCCTGCACCGTGCCCACGATGTCGTCCGTGGCCAGCGCCACGTGCTGCACCCCCGGCCCGCCGTAGAAGTCGAGGTACTCCTCGATCTGGCTCTTCCGCTTCCCCTCGGCGGGCTCGTTGATCGGGAACTTGATCTTGCCCTCGCCGTCCATCATCACCTTCGACATCAGCGCCGAGTACTCCGTCGAGATCGCCTCGTCGGAGAAGTGGATCAGCTCGGTCATGCCGAACGCCCGCTCGTAGAACTCGACCCAGTGCTCCATCCGGCCGAGCTCGACGTTGCCGACGACGTGGTCGATGTTCTGCAGCCCGATGCCGGTTGCGGGCGCGCCGTTCTCGGTCGTCGACGTGTAGCCGGGGAGGTACGGGCCCGCGTAGTCGTCGCGACTGACGAACGTGTGGATGTTCTCCCCGTACGTCGCGATCGCCGCCAGCTCGACCCGGCCGAAGTCGTCCTCCACCCAGTGCGGCTCGACGACGCTCCTCGCACCGCGCTGCACGGCCTGGCGGTAGGCCTCGGTCGCGTTCGGCACCGTGAGCGCGACGTCCTTGACGCCGTCCCCGTGTGAGCACGCGAAGCGGGTGATCTCGCTGTCCGGGCGGAGGCCGCTCGTGAGCACGAGCCGGACGTCGTTCTGGTCGAGGACGTACGAGGCGCGATCCCGCACGCCGGTCTCCGGCCCCGCGTACGCAGTCTGCGTGAACCCGAATGCGCGCTCGTAGAAGTACGCGGCCTGCTTCGCATTGCCGCGCGTGCGACGGACGTCCTCGCTGCGAGGTCGCCGAGCCGTCTCCGACGCGAACCCGTCGCGAGTATCGCGATGAATCCGACGAGGTAGAAGAACGGCAGCCAGTCGACGATCCGCAGAAGCGTCCTCAGCACGATTGCGCCGACGGAAGGACGCGCTCCGTCACTCCCGACGACACGCAAACCGAGCAATAGCTTGCCTGGAGTTGCTGCAGCTAGAGCTTCGAAGACGAGGTAATACGCGAGCACGAGGCCCAGGTACAGGAGGAAGGCCCCACCGGTAAGGGAGACCGTCCGCGAGGACGACCCAGACGCGCTGTGCGACTCGGTATCGCCGATCGTGATCGCGAGGACGAAGAACAAGACGAGAAGCAGACCGACGTCGATCAAGCCAGCAGCGATGCGTCGCCCGAGAACGTCCTCGGCATCAGTCCCGGCACGCTCTTGCTCTCGGCCCGCAGGATCCGAGCTCATGCGGCGATCCTAACGCGCTCTTTGCGGCGAGATGCTCGGCGCGGCCGGCTCCGTCTGGGGGGTGTCGACCTCCTCGCGGAGCGGGACCTGCTTCAGCCACAGGGCCACGATCACGAGCGTGACGAGGCAGAGCAGTGACGCCGCGAGGAACGCCGGCTGCAGCGCGTTCGCGAGCGACTCCCGCAGGTTCGGCGGCAGCCGGTGCACCGATCCGCGGTCGAGGTGCGACCCGGCGGGCAGGCCGTGGTTGACGATCACGCCCATCGCGGTGACGCCGAGCGTCGCTCCGATCGCGCGCGCTGACTGCGTCAATGCCGTCGCCGACCCCATGGCGCGCATCGGGACCTGGTTCTGGACCGCGACCACGAAGACCTGCATCATCATCCCGAGCCCGACGCCGGCGACGACCATGTACGCGGCCGCCTGCGCGTTCGTCGTCGACGTGTCCATCCGAGAGAGCAGGAAGAGCCCGGTCGCGAGCACGACCGGCCCGACGAGCGCATTCGGCCGGTAGTGGCCGCTCCGGGAGATCCACTGGCCGGAAATCGCGCTCGCGACGACGGCCCCGAGCATGAACGGAGTGAGGACGACGCCCGAGGACGTGGCCGAGGTGCCGATCACTCCCTGGACGAAAAGCGGGACGAACGCGATCGTTCCGACCATCGCCATCGCCGACAGTCCGACCGAGGCCACGCCGGCCGCGACGATCGGGTTGCGCAGGAACTCGAACGGCAGGATCGGCTCCTTCGCCCTCCGCTCGACGAACACGAACGCCGTCAACGAGACGAGCGCGATCGCGAACGCTCCGAGCACCTGCGCCGAGCTCCACGGATGCGTCTCGCCGCCCCAGACGAGCCCGAGCAGGAACGAGCTCGTCCCGATCGCGAGCAGCGTCGCCCCGAGCAGGTCGAGCGAGTGCTCGCGACGCTGCGTCCGCTTCGGGATCGCGATCGCGATCACGGTCAGGGCGGCCGCGCCGACGGGCAGGTTGACGAAGAACACCCAGCGCCAGGTCGTGTGGTCCACGATCAGGCCGCCGAGAGCGGGCCCGATGATCGAGCCGGCGGCGAACGTCGCGCCGATCAGGCCCTGGTAGCGACCACGATCGCGCGGCGGGACGATGACGCCCACGGTCGCGATGGCGAGGGCGAACAACCCCCCAGCCCCCGTCCCCTGCACAGCGCGAGCAGCGACGAGCTGGCCCATGCTTTGCGAGAAACCGCACAGCACGGAGCCGAAGAGGAAGATCGAGATCGCGACGATGTACAGCAGGCGCCGCCCGTGGATGTCGCCGAGCTTCCCGTACAGCGGGACGGTGACCGCCATGGCGAGGACGTAGGCGGTGATCACCCACGAGTAGCTCTTGAGGCCTCCAATGTCGGCGACGATGTGCGGCAGCGCCGTCGCGACGATCGTCTGGTCGAGCGCCGCGAGGAGCAGCGCAACCATGATCGCGCCGTAGATCGCCAGGACACGTCCGATGGTGAAGCGATATCCGGGCGGCTTCCGGGCGAGGCGAGCACGAAGCGAAGCCACGAATCTTCAGCCTAGCCTTCGGCCTCGAGCGTGCGGAGGAACTCGGTCGGCGTGAAGATCGGAAAGGCCTCGGCGAGGCCGAGCAGGTGCTGATCGCCTGAGACGAGCACTGCTTGCCGGCTTTCCGCGAGGGCCAGAAGAAAATCGTCAGCGCGGTCCGGCGAACGCGGCGGCGCGGCTTCGGGATCTACGGCGAACGTGGCCTGCTCCCTGATCAGGGCGACGAACGCACCCGCCTCGTCTGGATCGATCCGTCCGTGGAACTTCGGCGAGCCAAGTGTTCGGCCGACTTCATTCAGGAGCTGAGGCGACGCAACGAGCTCATACTCGCCGGCGATCCAGCGAGCGAGGAGTTGTGCGGGGGTTCCACTTGGGGACAGGAGCGCCGAAACGAGAACGTTGGCGTCCAGGACGGCGCGCACTCAGTCGAGCGCAGTCTTTCGCATCTCGTGTTGCGCCTCAACCGCGAGGGCGATCGCTTCGTCCTCCGGCATGTCGTTTCGTGCCCAGATCCGCTCGAGGAGGTCGAAGCCGAGCTCACGTCGCAGCGCGTCCTCGATCACCTGGCTGTCTCCCTTGCCCGTGCGCGCTGCGCGAACCTTGACCGCTCGGAGAACGTTCTCGTCGACCGTAAGCGTTGTTCGTACGCGCGCCATCTTCGCATCATAGCATCACGATGCGAAAGCGTCACTCTGCGGGCCCGAGCGGCGGCCGGCGCTCCCTCGAGAGGAAGATCCCGGCCGCGATCGCGAGCCCGCCCGCGGCCTGGATCACGGTCAGGCGCTCGTCGAGCAGGAGCAGCGCCACGATTGCGGCCAGGAACGGTTGGAGGTTGGCGAAGAGCGACGCGCGCGACGGGCCGACCTGGTCGATCGCCGTGAACCAGAGCAGGTTCGTCAGCACCAGCGGGCCGAGGACCGCGAATGCGAAGCCGATCCAGACGAGCGCGCCGAAGTCGAACGTCTGGTCTCCGAGCTCCGGCGAGGCGAGCAGGAGCAGCGGCACGGACACGAGGCAGAGGAAGACCGCGCTCAGGCGGAACGGCGAGTAGCGGCGCATGAGCGGCGCGACGGCGACCGAGTAGCCGCCCCACGTTGCGGCGCCCAGCACGGCGAGGAGGTCGCCGCCAAGGTTGGCGGACACGCTCTTCCCCGAACCGGCGGTGACGAGCACGACGCCTGCGAAGGAGAGCGTGGCCGCGATCCAGAACCGCCGACCGAGCCGCTCGATCCCGACGAGGCGCGAGATGAGCGCTGTGAAGATCGGCAGCGTGCCGAACAGGAGCGCAGCGGTCGTCGCGGTCGTCAGGTCGAGCGCGAAGACGAAGCTGAGCTGATTCACGAGCAGGAGCACGACGGCGAGCCCGACGAGCGGCAGATCGCCGCGCCCGATCCTGAGCGAGCGCTCGCGCGGGAACGTGAGCGCGACGAACACGAGCGCAGCGGCCGAGTAGCGGAGCGACGAGTAGGGGAGCGGGCGCAACCCGGCGTCGAGGATGTACTTCGAGACCGTGAAGTTGAGCGCCCAGATCGTGACGGTGACCAGCAGCATCAGGTCGGCTGCTGACGCCCGGCGCACCGCGAGACCGTAGTCCACTACGCTTCTCGCCGTGGCCGTTCCGACCAGAGACGACGTCGACGCGATCGTCGGCCCTGCGACGCCACACTTCGCGTACCAGCTTCGCGCGCGCGTCCTGGAGCTCGTCGAGGACCTGCCCGAAAACCACGAGGTGCGGCGATACGCGGAGGAGAAGGCGGACCTCCTCGACCGCCTCGGCCACGCCTCGTCGAAGGCCGAGGAAGGGCCCCGCGAGCCGGAGACACGGCCCGGCTGGGAGCAGATCCCGAGCGCCGCTCCGGCCGACCAGCCGCTTCTGAGGTGACCATGCAGGGCGCGACCGTCTTCGTGACGGGCGGGTCGCGGGGGATCGGAAAGGCGATCGCGCTGCGGTTCGCCGAGCTCGGTGCCGCGCGCGTCGCGATCGGCTACCTGCGCAACGACCGTGCAGCCGAGGCGGCGGCCGAAGAGCTGCGCGCCAAGGGAGCCGAGCCGGTGCTCGTGCGCGGAAACGTCTCGTCGGAGCGAATCGCCCGCGAAGTCGCAGAGCTGGGACCGCTCCAGGCGCTGGTGCACAACGCGGCGACCGGCGTGATCCGCCCTGCGCTCGAAACCGAGGACAAGCACTGGGACTGGACGCTCGCAGCCAATGCCCGGGCGCTGCTCTCTCTGGCCCGCGCCGCCGCGCCGCAGATGCCCGAGGGGAGCTCGATCGTCGGCATCTCGAGCCTCGGCTCGACGCGCGTGCTCGAGGACTACGTGCTCGTCGGCACGTCGAAGGCCGCCCTGGAGTCGCTCGTCCGCTACCTCGCCGTCGAGCTCGCACCGCGCGGGATCCGCGTGAATGCGGTCTCGGGCGGGGTCGTCGACACCGAGGCGCTCGAGTACTTCCCGAACAAGGGGCAGATGCTCGAGTGGGGCGAGAAGCGCACGCCCGCGGGCCGTCTGGTCACGCCGGAGGACATCGCGAACGCGGTCGTCTTCCTGTGCTCGCCGGAGGCGGAGATGATCCGCGGCCACGTGCTCGTCGTGGACGGCGGCTTCCTGCTCCCGGCTTGAGCGAAGCCGCGATCCGCAACTCCTTGTAACACTCCGTTACAAGGAAAGTCGTGGAGCCGACCGAACACAACCGCCGCGCCTGGGACGAGATCCACCGCCGACGAACGGAGGCGATGGCCGGCCAGCTCGGGATCCCCGCACAGATCCGGGACCTCCTGCCGGACATCGAGCGCAAGCATGTCCTTCACCTCCAATGCGCGACCGGCGAGTCGACGGCCGAGCTCGTCGAACGAGGGGCCCTCGTCACTGCGGTCGACATCTCCCTCGAGGCGCTGGAAGTTGCGCGGGAGCGCGCTCCGGACGTCGCGTACGTCCATGCCGATGTCCATGACCTCCCCCTCGAGGTGCGGCGGGGCCGTTTTGACCTCGTCTACACGGGTGGCGGCGTCCTGATCTGGCTCCAGGACCTCGCTTCCTGGGCGGCTGGAGTCGCCTCCGCTCTCAAGCCCGGCGGAACGCTCCTCCTCTATGACGAGCACCCGATCTCCCACTGCATCGACGCCCTCGGTCACTGGCGCGAGGACTACTTCGACGAGTCGGTCTACGTCGGCGAGGGTTGGGCGCACTTCGAGCTGACAGGGCCGCCGGCCACCGAGCAGAAATACGAGCGGAACTGGCGACTCGAAGAAGTCGTAGCCGCGGTCGTCGGCGCAGGTCTTCGCGTGACCCGGCTCGCTGAGTTCCAGACGCTCTACAAGTGGCTGCAGCGCGATCGGCGGGTGCCCTGGGAATTCGCCTTGCTTGCGGAGAAGGAAACATGAGCGAGCAAGAACCGCGCTCGCGCTGCTTCCTCGTCTACGCGGTCGCGCCTGAGGGCATGTCCGCACGCGACGCGAACGAGTTGCTGAACGAGTACATCGGGCAGAGCGGGCGCGGGCTGATCGTCTCGCACGACCACTTCATCGGGAAGCCCCACGGAGGCTTCGCGGTCTTCGAGGTCGGGAGCGATGACGAGGAGGCCAGGCTCGCAGATCCAGGGCCGCTCGACGGCTGGGAGCTCACGAGCCGGCCGCTGACCTTCTCGCTGACAGCGACCGGCTTCGTCGCGCAGGCCGACTTCACGCTCCGCAACTACGGGGGCACGTCCCTGGCCGACCTCGAGGAGTCCGAGAAGCCTCGCAAGCGCTTCTGGTGGCAGAAGCCCCAGCATCGCGGCGATTAGCCGAGGCCGAAGATGGGCACGCATCAATCACGATGGGCATTCCAGTCAGCCTGATCCTTATCGCCGCGGGGGCGATCCTCACCTGGGGCGTCACGAACGAGCCTTCCGGCCTGAACCTGGACGCGATCGGCGTCATCCTGATGGTCATCGGGATCGTCGGGCTCGTTCTGACGCTGCTCCTCTGGCAGTCCTGGTGGGGCCCCGGGTACTGGCGTCGCAGCGCGTATGTCGAGGGCGGTCCGGCGCGGTCGTGGTATGACGGCCGCTCATGGGGCCGCACGAGAAGGACGACGTACGTGGAGGACGACGCGCCGCCGCCCGCGCCTCCTCCGTAGCGATCCGCGAAGCCACGCAGCGCGACGCGGCCGCCGTGGCCGCGCTCCTCGGCGAACTCGATTATCCGTCCTCGCCCTCGCAGGCGGCCGGGCGTCTCGAGCGGATTGCCGCCGACCCCTCCACCTGGGTGGTCGTCGCCGAGGCCGAGTCGGAGCTCGCCGGCCTCGGCGCGCTGCACGTCCAGAACCTCGTCGAGCACGACGAGCCGGGCTGCGAGGTCGCAGCGCTCGTCGTCGGGCAGCGCTTCCGCCGTCGAGGGATCGGAGAGCTGCTGATGCAAGCCCTGGAGAACGAAGCGCGCCGGCGCGGCGGCAAGGTCATGGTCCTGAACACCGCTCACCGCCGGGCCGACGCGCACGCGTTCTACGAGGCCCTCGGCTACGAGCACACGGGCCGGCGCTACGCCAAGAAGCTCGCCTAGCTCCCCTCGCTTTCTTCGACGATCATCAGGCCGTTGCCGTCGCCGTCGCGGAACATGAAGAGCAGCGGCACAACTCCGTCGCCGCCCATCAGCTCGTCGTCGACCTGGACGCCCTTGCTCTTCAGCTCTTCGTGATCGGCTTTCGGGTCGGGCGAGGTGAGCGCGATCCCCGTGTCACGGCCGGGCTGGAACTCGCCCATGCCCGGCGAGAGGGCAATCGCCGCGCCGCCCTTCGGCGGCGAGACCTCGACCCAGCGGTCGCCCTCGCCGTACGGGACGTCCGCGCTGACCGTGAAGCCGAGCTTCTCCGTGTAGAAGGCGATCGCCGCGTCCTGGTCGGACACCGGAACGACCACCCTGCCGAGCTGCGAAATGCGTGCCACGTTGCCTCCTTGTCGATAGTTCGGTCGCTAAGACGAAGGTAGCGGCGAGAACTCATCTCTGACGCCCATGGGGCTCAACGTTCTCGGAGAGCACCCGAATGGCCGCCGGAGCCGGGCTTTGCCCGGCGGGGGCTCACAAGCACAGAGACCGCCCGAAGCACGAAGACCTCGGGCGGCTCCTGAAACCTCTGCAGTCCAGAGCCGCCCGCCAGGAGGGGGCATCACACGGGGGAGCCAGGGGTTTCCCCGTGAAGGTCAGGCGGGCACGCCCGCCGGAACCGGCAGTCCGTAGATCTCGCCCAACTTCGACTTGAGGTACTGGATGTACGGCCCCGGGTCCATCCCGCCGCCGGTGATCCGCTCCAGCATCTCCTTCGACGTGTACTTCCGTCCGTGGCGGTGCAGGTTCTCGCGGAGCCAGCCCGAGAGCTCGCCGAACTCGCCCTGCTCGAACTGCGCGTCGAGGTCTGGCAGCTCGCCGCGGGCCTTGTCCCAGAGCTGCACGGAGACAACGTTCCCGAGCGAGTAGGTCGGGAAGTACCCGATTGCGCCACCCGACCAGTGAATGTCCTGCAGCACGCCGTGGGTGTCGTCGGGCACCTCGACCCCGAGGTACTCGGCCATGCGCGAGTTCCACGCCTCGGGCAGGTCCTCGAGCGAAAGGTCGCCTGAGAGCATCTCCTGCTCGAGCTCGAAGCGCAGGATGATGTGCATGTTGTAGGTCGCCTCGTCTGCCTCGACGCGGATCAACGAAGGCGCGACCTTGTTGATCGCGCCGTAGAACGTCTCCAGCTCGACTTCGCCGAACTGGCCGGGGAACGCGGCCTGCAGCTTGGGGAAGAAGAAGCGCCAGGTCGGAAGGGCGCGGCCGACGAGGTTCTCCCACATGCGGCTCTGCGACTCGTGCAGGCTCATCGACGTGACCGATGCGAGCGGCGTGCGCTCGTAGGCCGGGTCGACGCCTGCCTCGTAGAAGCCGTGGCCGAACTCGTGGATCGATGCGAACAGGCTGACGCCGAGATCGGTCTCGTCGTAGCGCGTGGTGAGCCGGATGTCCTTGATGCCCGCGCTCATCGCAAAGGGATGCACCGTCGGATCGAGCCGCCACTTCTCGTGGTCGAAGCCGAGCCGTTCGAGCACCTCGAGCGAGAACGCGCGCTGCTTCTCGATCGGGAAGTCGCTGCGCCGCAGAGACGAATCGTCCACGCGGTCGGCGTTCTCGCCGATCCGGACGATCAGCGGCACGAGCTCGCGCTTGAGCTCGTCGAAGACCGTCCGCACCTCGTTGGCGGTCAGGCCCTCGTCGAAGTCGTCCAGGAGGACGTCGTACTCGGATTCGTAGCTCATGCCGTCGAAGCAGTCGACGTACCGGTGTATGAGCTCGAGGTTCGTCTTCAGGTAGGGGAGAAAGATCGAGAAGTCCGACTTCTCGCGCGCCTCGATCCAAGCTGGAAGGGCGTTCGCGCCCGCGCGCGTCATCTCGGCGCGCAGCTCGGGCGGCACTCGCTTCGCCTTCTCGTAGTCACGCCGCGCGACACGGATCAGACTCGCCTCGTCCGAGTCGCGACCGGCACTCTCCTCGTAGTCGCGCAACTCGTCGAGCAGCCGGCCGATCTCGTCGTCGATGAAGAGCTCATGCGAGAATTTGTCCAGCGTGCCGAGCTGCTCGGCACGCACCTCGCTGCCGCCCGGAGGCATCTTCGTGTGCTGGTCCCAGCCCAGGATCGCGCGTGCCATATGCAGGTCGTGGATCGTCGCCAGGCGGTCTTTGAGCTCTTCGTACGTCTGCGTCACTTGAGGTGCCTCCAGAGGAGTTGCTTGCGCCTGGAGCCTACTTGAGGACTTGCTCCGTATAGACGCCCTCAGGGTTCCAGAGGAGGAATCCCCTCGTGTGCGCGCGTCGCGCGGCGTCGATCTGCGCCTGGACGTCTGCGGGCGCCGGATGTGGGCTCGTGAGCGAGAAGTCCTCGAGCCACGGGATCAGGAGGGCCTTGCGGCCGAGCATCGCGTTCTGGAAGTCCCGGAGCGAGAAGGCAATGGTCTGCTCAGGCGCCGCGCTCGGATCGGGCAGGTTGAACTCGCCTGCGCCGTAGTGAGACGGGTACACCATCGGGTAGACCGCGTCGACGTAGTTCGCCAGGCGTCCGGGCACTTGACCGATCCCGAGATCGCGCGTTGCCGAGAGGCCGAACACGTCGACCGAGACACGCACGCCGAGCGCATGCAGCCTGCGTGTGGCGTAGTCGGCGAAGCGCGCGATCGTCCAGCCCATCGGCTCGGAGGTCTTCCCCGGGAACACGGCGGTCTCGATCGGGCCGTCGCTCGGGAAGCGCACGTAGTCGAACTGGATCTCGTCGAAGCCGGCCCGCGCCGCGGCCGCGCCGATCCCGACGACGTACTTCCAGACCCGCTCGCTGTACGGGTTGGCCCAGCCGAAGCCTGCGTTGTTGACCCAGACGGAACCGTCGCTGTGCTGAATCGCGAGATCCGGCCGCGCCGCGGTCAGCGTCGGGTCCTCGAAGACGACGACCCGCCCGATCAGGTAGACGCCTGCCGCATGCGCCTTGCTGGCCGCGGCGGCGGCCTTGTAGTACGGCTGCGAGGCACCGACCTTGCGGGCGAGCGTCCACGCGGGCATGAGGAAGCCGACCTTGCCCGTTTCGTCCTTGACGTCGAGCTCGAGCGCGGTCAGGCCGGCGAACGCGAGGTACTCGTCGAGCTTGCCCGGTTCGTTTGCGAGGGACATCGTGACGTGCACGCCTCGCACTTCGGCCGGGAACGGCCTCCGCGGGCTCGCCCCGCTGTTTGCCTTCGTCCCCGCAAGAGCGGATGCCTTCCCGTGGGAGTCGTGGCCGACCACGAACGTCGCGCCGAGAGCGACGAGAGCGGTGACCAGGATCAGCCCGGTCAGCGCGGCCGTGCGGCGCAACCGGTAGCGGCGCCTGCGAGCCTCAGCCCGCCGCTGTCGAGAGCGCTCGGTCGGATCCAGCGGCCCGGAGTCGGAAGCCAAGCTGTGGAAACCTAAGTGGCCCTCGTCGGCCGCGCAACAAAACGCCATTCGTTTCGGACGCCGGGATCGAGCGCAGCCACGAGCACGTCGACGAGGAAGCTCGCCGCTATGCCCAGCAGTGCGGCGTAGAGCACCGCCGATTGCAGCAAGACGAGGTCCTGGGCCTGGTAGCTGATCAGGGTCAGCCGACCGAGCCCGGGTACCCCGAAGCTCGCTTCGACGAACACCGAGAGCCCGATCAAAGCCCCGAAATCGAACGCAGCGACACGCGCGAGAAAGAGCAAGAAGGCCCGGCGGCGCTCACGGTCAGAGGCGGCGCGCACCAATCCTGCGCGGATCATCCGCGTGTACACCGCGGCGAGTGCCAGCGAGAGCGTGACGACCGGCAGGATGAGGTGTTTGATCCAGTTGACGAGACCGCCACAGGGCTCGTCGCCCGAGGCGAAGAAGCTGCAGTAGTTGGCGACAGGCACGACGCCCCACTTGACGCCCAGGTAGTAGGAGAGCTCGAGCCCGACCCACACGGGCAGCAGCCCGACAGCAAAGTAGATCGGGAGGCCGTAGACCTTCGCCAGGGTTTCTTTGCGAGCACGAAACCGGCGAGACCGCCCACGCCGAGCGACAACGCGAGTGTGAGGATCACGACCGAGAGCGTCGGAGGGATCGCCTGGCGCGCGATCGCTCCCGTGTCCGGGAGCCCGCTCCTCCTCTGCGCCACCCCATACTGGTTGGGCGATGTCCCTGCGGTCTGGTGTGCGAGGAGCCGCCCCATGTACGAGACGTACTGCTCGTGCAGCGGGGCGCCGAGATGGAGCTCGCGGCTCACCCGCTGGATCGTGGCGGGGGTCGCTTGTTGTCCCCCGGCGAGGTTGCGGGTTGGCTACGGCAGGACGATGAAGAACATGACGAACACGAGCGTGGCCACCAGCCAAAGGGCGAACAACGCCTGCGCGA
>VAXT01000090.1 GCA_005883245.1 Actinomycetota bacterium
CGACGCGCTCTTGTTCTCCCGTCGAGAGCCTCGAGACGCGCTGTTCGGCCAACTGCTCGAGCCCGACCAGCGCAAGCGTCTCCTGCGCCTGGCCGTTGTTCCCGTTCGGGCTGCGCAGACCGAGGAAGAGCTCGACGTTCTCGCGGACGCTCAGGAACGGGACGAGCGGCGGCTCCTGGGCGACGAGCGCGAGCCGGTCCCGGCGGAACGCCGCGCGGCCGGCACGGTCGAGCTCGTCGATCCGTTCGCCGAGGACGACAACCTCGCCGGCGCTCGGGAGGTCGAGCCCCGCCAGCAGGTGCAGCAGTGTCGTCTTCCCCGAGCCCGACGGGCCGGTAACCACCGTTAGGAGGCCGGGGCGGATGGCCGCGCTCAGACCGGAGAGGATGGTTCGCTCGCCCGTACGCTTGACGAGGTCGCGGAGCTCGATCGCGACGCCGTCGGTTGGTGCGGCCGGCGTCGGCTTCGGCGCTTCGGGCTCCGCTTCGGCGACGTCTTCCGTGCCCTCGATCAGGACCGAGTGCTCCGCCAGCCTCGCTCTTGCGCGCGAGCCTATTCCGCCTCGGCGCAGCAGCTCCTCCGGCACGCGGAGCCAGCCGCCGCGCGCGACGACGATCTCCTCGCTGTCGGGTTGCGCCCTGGCCTGCTCGGCGCTGACGCGGCCGTCGCGGATGTGGACGATGCGGTCGGCAATCGACGCCGAGCCCGGATCGTGGCTGACGACGATCGCGGTCGTGCCCTGAGCTCGGGTGAGCTCGCCGATCAACTCGTAGACGACCGCGGCGTTCTTCGCGTCGAGCTCGCCGGTCGGCTCGTCCGCGAGCAGGAGCTGCGGGCGATGTGCCAATGCTGCGCAGAGCGCGACCCGCTGCTGCTCGCCGCCGGAGAGCTCGTGCGGATAGGCGCCGGTCCGGTCCGCGAGCCCGACCTGGCCCAGGAGGTCGGCGGTTCGTCGGCGCTGCATGCGCGGCGACTCTCCGGCGAGGGCGAGCCGGAGCGACACGAGCTCGCCTGCGGTGAGCTCCGGAGCGAGCGCCTGCGTGTAGCGCTGATCCGCATACCCGAGCCGGCGGCTGCGGTAGCGGTCGAGCCCACGGCCGCTCAGGCGGCGCAGGTCGACCCCCGCGACCCGCACCCGACCCGCGGAGGGCCGATCGAGCCCCGCGAGGATCCGGAGCAGCGTCGTCTTGCCGGAGCCGCTCGGCCCGAGCACGGCGACGACCTCCCCCTCGTGCACCGTGAGGCTGAGCCCCTGGAGCGCTGCGGCGGTCCCCTCGTCCGTCGCGTAGACGCGGAAGACGTCCTCGACCTCGACTGCGGGCTTCATGCGGCCTCCGCGATGGGCGTGGCGGTCTGCTCGCGGAAGGAGGCGCGCGTGAGCAGGCCGACGATTCCGAATGCGAGCGCGACGAACAGCGCGCAGCCGACCACGAGCACCGGCCAGTCGGGTGCGAGGACGAGCGGCGGCACCGGCTCGGTCGAATTCGCGCTCACGGCGAGCGCCTTCAGCACGACCGCGGCCAGCACTGCGCCAAGCGCCAGGCCGCCGACGAGCCCCGCGAGCAGCACTGCGCCCGCGCGCAGCCGGACCTGTCGTCTCAGCGCGCCCGGGCCCATGCCCTGCGTCTCGAGGTCGAACAGCTCACCCGTCTCGTCGCGGAGCTCGACGGCGACCGTGAGGGCGATGCCGACCAGTGACAGCGCGAGCGCGACCAGCCCCGCCGCTGCGAGGACGAGCAGCGAGCCTCGCGCCAGCGGGTCGGACCGGAGCTCCTGCTCGACTGCGCGCCGCGAGGTCACCCGGACCGAGCTGGGAGCGTTCTGCATGAGCCTCGTCGTCAGGCCCGAGGCGCCCGAGACCCAGGCCTCGTCGGCCACGGCGGACCCCGGCACAGACGAGTTGAGCGCCGTCTCGAGCCGCGAGCGATCGAAGACGACGAAGTCGCCCGAGGTCGTGGGAAAGCGGCGTGCGGTCCCCGCGACGCGGACGTCCACCGAAGCGTTCCCGACGAAGACCGGGAGCGTGCCGTTTCCGACCGCGCGCGCGAGCGACGACGAGGCGAGGACCGGGATCGCGCCGTTGTCGGTCGGCTGTGCGGGCCGCAGCCGGAAGATCTGATCCTGGGTCAGCAGGTAGCGCAGCGCGAGCGATCGGGCGGTCGCCGCCGGAGGTCGTGTCCCTCTGGCGCCGACCCAGTTGCGGTAGTCGACCGGAAGCGTCTGTGTGCCCGAAGCGCCGGAGACCTCCGGCCGCCGAAGCCGGAGCACCCCGGCACGAAAGACCGCGAACGTCGGCGCCTTGCCGGTCTCCCGGTGCGCCGCGGTGAAGGCCTCGGCGCGCGAGAACTCGACCACGAGCCCGACGAGCAGGCCACCGCGCCCTGCGGCCGGGATCGGAGCGCGCGTCACGACCGGCTTGCCCGTGTTGATGGGCTCGCCGAGGTCGAGGACGAGGAACCGGCCGTTCGGCGTGCGGATGTTGGCGGAGAGGTGGATCGAGTCGCCGCGGATCGTGACCGGGAGCCTCAGCTCGCGCGCGTCTGCAGGGATCCGCGTGCCCTGGAGGCGCACCAGCGGCCCGCCGATGCGATCGGCGAGGGCCTTCCGGCTCTGGGATGCGAAGTCCCCGCGCCAGTGGAGCCGGGTCAGGTCGCTCGCGGGGAGGCCGAGCATGGTCACGGCGCGGCGGTTGAGCGAGGGCGCTTCTCCCTGGAGGTGGACGACCGGGACGGCGTTGAAGGCCGCCTGGTACGCCGAGCCGACCGGGGTCGCGTCGGACACGAACCTCGGGTCCTGCGTGACCGTGTAGTCGAGCGGAACCTCGAACGCGGCGCGGTCGGCGTCGTTCCGGATCAGCGTCGACCGGTACGCGGAGGCGAAGAGGGCGAGCCCGACGCTGACGCTCACGAAGACGATCGCGACGGTGGCCGTGCCAGGGGCCCGCGCGAGCGAGAGGAGAGCGAGCTTGACCGACAGCGAGCGTCCGGCCGCGGCCCGTTCACAGGCGCGGAGCACCGGTTGCAGGAGGCGCGCGATCACCACAGCCGCCACGAGCGCGATCAGGCCGGGGAGCAGCAGGAGCATGATCCCGGTGCCCTCGCTCGAGGCGAGCGACTTCGCGTCCGCTCCCCCGACCGCGAACGCGACGAGCACCGCCACGAGGGCGCCCGCCGCGGCGACATCGGCGATCGAGACCGTCAACCCGCCGATCGCGACCGCCCGCGCCCGCGAGCCCAGGTACAGGACGAGCGTCCCGAGCACGGCGACCGCGAGCATCAGCTCGACCGCAGTCGAGGAGGCGACCGACCGTGAGACCACGGCCCCGGCAGGACTGTCCGTCGCGTCCGCGAGCACCAGGGCGGCCGCGGCTCCGAGCAGCCAGCCGAGCAGCGTGGCCGGTACGACGACGAGGGCCGCCTCCGCCAGTGCGGCCAGTCGCGTCTGCGTGCCCGTCGCTCCGAACGAGTCGAGCCGTCGCGCGCTCGCGCGGGCGGCTCGTCGCAGCCGCGTGGCTGCGAGGAGCACGAAAGCGAGAAGCAGGACGACTGCCTGGCCGCCGACGAGCAGGAGCCGCCGGGCGGCGATCCGCCCCTTCGCGCCGGCGGCGGCGAGCGCGACCGTGGGCGCGGTCAGGGAGAAGTTCGGTGAGCTCGCCTCAAGCTCGGTGCTCGTGCGGCCGATCCGCGCCTGGAAGGCGTCGACGTCCCAGCCTCTGACGTCGTGCGGCGCAAGCGGGGCCACCCAGCCGTACGTGCGGAACGAATCTCTTAGTGTGGGCAGGCGGGCCAGGCCGTCGACACTCGAGGCGAGCCGCAGCCGTCCACCCCGGGCCACGCTCTCGAAAAAGATTCCGACCGGGTTCCGGCGCAACGAGCCGCGGCCCGTGACCACGAAGCCGGGCGCCGCGGAACCACTCTTGCCGATCGCAACCACCTCGCAGCGGCCCGGCATGCACGACCGAGGAAGCCGGCCGGACGTGAGCGCGACGGCCCGGTCGAGCCCGTCAACCGCGCCCAGGCGGACGATCTGCTTGCCGAAGCGGGTGTCGCGGTAGAGCAGCACCGCGGTCGGCGTCCGCGTGCCCAGCGGTCGCAGGACGGCTCGCACCTGCCGGTCGAGAGCGGCGGCGCTGTCCGCCGGAATCGTGCTCACGCCGACCCAGGTCACGCGCACCGCGCGCTGGTCGGGAGGAAGCGCGGCGATCGCCCGGCCGACGGCGCGATCCTTGACGACGAGGCTCGCCGCAGAGATCGTGGCGAGCGCGCACGCGGCCAGCGCGACGCCGGCGCCCGCGAGGACGAAGGCGGCCGGGCGCGCGGTCACACGGCGGAAGCCGATCCGGATCGGAGCGGCCAGGCGGCGCATGGACGTGGCTGTGCGTTCCCTGAACACCGGTAAAGTATTTTTGCAGGTGTCGAAGGCTCCACGCTATGACGTACCGAAAGCCGCTCCGCAGCCGCTGCGGATCGTGCAGTCGTTCGTCAACACGGTCGACCTCGAGAACAAGCGGGAATGGCTCGGCGACCCGCATGCTCTGGCGGCCTGGGCGCGGCAACGCTGCGTCGTGCCGGCGCGGACGAATTTCACGAGCCGCGACCTCGAGCGGGCGCTCGAGCTGCGCGAGGCGTTCCGCTCCCTGCTCGCGGCAAACCGTGACCGAAAGGCGGATGCGGCTGCGCTGGCCGTGCTCGCAGGCGCCGCGGACTCGGCGAACCTGTCCGTTGTCTTCGAGGACGGTGCGCCCACGCTTACGTCCCGCGCCGAGGGCATCGATCGCCTGCGCGGCGAGCTCGTCAGCGTGGCCGTGACCGCGATGCTCGACGGCAGCTGGGAGCGCCTGAAGGCGTGCCGCAACTGCCGCTGGGCGTTCTTCGACGAGTCGAAGAATCGCTCGGCCCACTGGTGCTCGATGTCGCTCTGCGGCAACCGGCTCAAGACGAGGGCCTACCGGCGCAGGCAACGGTCGGCGCACTAGGCTCGGCACATGGACGTGCTGGGCTGGATCGGCGACGGGCTCTGGAACGCCTTCCGCATGGCGTGGGAGGTCGGCTGGGCGCTCATCCTCGGCTTCGCGTTCTCCGGGATCGTGCAGGCCTGGATCCCGCGCTCGCGCATGCAAAGCGCCCTCGGCGCGCGCGACCTGCGGACCGTATCGCTGGCGACCGGGCTCGGAGCGGCCTCGTCGTCGTGCAGCTACGCGGCGGTCGCGATCGCGAAGTCGATGCTGCAGAAGGGCGCGAGCCTCGTCTCGGCGATGGCGTTCCAGTTCGCGTCCACGAACCTCGTCTTCGAGCTCGGGATCGTGATGTGGATCTTCCTCGGCTGGGAGTTCACGCTTGCGGAGTTCGTCGGCGGGCTGCTCCTGATCGCCTTCATGTGGGCCGGGATCCGGCTCTTCGTCACACGCAGGCTCGAGGAGGAGGCGCGCAGGAATGCGCAGGAGGCGCAGACCGGGCACGAGCACCACTCGGCCGGCTCGGAGGGGCTCACCTGGCGCCGGCGGTTGACCTCGGTCGACGCTTGGACGGACGTCGCCCAGAACTTCCGCGGCGACTGGGAGATGCTCTGGAAGGAGATCGGGGCCGGGTTCCTGATTGCCGGTTTCGTCGCGCTGCTCCCGATGAGCTTCTTCAACGGGCTCTTCCTCACGGACGCGCCCGCCTGGATCCGGATCCCCGAGAACGTGATCGTCGGCCCGCTCGTCGCCGTGCTCTCGTTCGTGTGCTCGATCGGCAACGTGCCGCTGGCGGCGGTGCTGTGGGCGGGCGGGATCTCGTTCTCGGGCGTGATCGCATTCATCTATGCCGACCTGCTCGTGATCCCGATCCTGCTCATCTACCGCAAGTACTACGGGACGAGGATCGCGGTGCTCTTCTCATCGATCATGCTCGGCTCGATCGTCCTCGCGGCGCTTGTCGTGAGTGGCCTGTTCGGGCTCGCCGGGCTGATCCCGTCGAAGCGGCCGGCTGTGGATTCGATCACCGAGCGCGCGATCGGCTGGAACTACACGACGTTCCTGAACATCGTCTTCCTCGGGATCGCGGCGGTTCTGATCGGGTTGACGATGCGGCGTGGCACGCGCGACCCGGTGTGCGGGATGACCGTCAATCGCGAGACCGCGCTGCGGAGCGAGTGGAACGGGACGACGTACTTCTTCTGCGGCCCCGGTTGCAAGGAGCGGTTCGAAGCCGACCCCGAGCGTTACCTGGGCTCCTCGCGCGAGCCCGAGCACGCGCATCAGCACTAGTCGCCAGGACGGTGACGCAGGCGCTTCGTTTGCGAGCGGCGGCGCTTCTGCTCGAGGCGCCGCTCGACCGCTGCCTTGCTCGGCTTCGTCGGGACGCGGCGGCGTTCGACTCTGAGCGCTTCGCGGAGCGCATCGGCGATCCGCTCGGTTGCGAGCTCGCGGTTTCGGGCCTGGCTGCGCTCGTCCTGGGCGATTGCCCGCAGCACCGGGCCTGCCTTGCGGATGACCCGGTGCTTTTGCCGGTCCGTGAGTGACGACGACTCTTCGACGTCGAAGAGCGCCTCGACGCGCGTCTCCGACTTCTGCGCGTGCTGGCCCCCGGGGCCGCTCGAGCGCGAGTAGCGGAACCCGATCTCCGAGAGAGGGATGGAGACAGACCGCGTGACGCGAATAGACTCGCGCTCCATGGCAGCCATTCTCCTGGACGTCGACGGCGTCTTCCACGTGTCGGGCCGGCCGATCGACGGAGTGGGCGAGGCGATCCGGCGTCTCCGCGACGACGGCCACCGGCTGCGCTTCGTCACCAACAGCACCACTCGCTCGCGTGCCGACCTGGCCGAGGACCTGCGCGCGCTCGGGGTCGAGCTCGAGGACGAGGAGCTGGAGACGACGCCCCGCGCGGCGGCGCGCACGCTCGCCGGCAAGCGTGTGCTGGCGTTGACCATGGCCGCGATCCGTCCGGAGCTCGAAGGCGTCAAGCTCGTCGGCGAGGAAGCGGACGCGGTACTGATCGGGGGCGCGGACGAGACCGACGAGACGAATCGCGTGTTCAGCTACATGAACCTCGCTCGCGCGTTCGCCGAGCTGGAGGCGGGCGCCGAGCTCTTCTGCCTGCACAAGAACGCGTGGTGGCAGACGTCCCGCGGGCCGCTGCTCGACTCGGGCGCGTTCGTCGCGGGCCTGGAATACGCGGCGGGAGTCGAGGCGACGGTGCTGGGGAAACCGAGCCCTGCCTTCTTCGGCGCCGCGCTCGACGCGCTCGACGCGGATCCGGAGCGCACGTGGATGGTCGGCGACGACCTCGAGGCCGACATCGCCGGCGCCAAGAGCTGCGGTCTGAACACGATCCTCGTCCGCACCGGCAAGTTCCGCGAGAACGCCCTCGACGAGGCGCTCGTGAAGCCCGACGCAGTCGTCGACTCGATCGGCGACGTGCCCGACTATCTCGCTCAGCTCTAATGCGCGTCGGGGTTGACCTGATCGAGATCGAGCGCATCGAGCGCGCCCTCGACCGCTACACGGACTTTCGCGCGCGCTGCTTCACGGACGCGGAGCGAGACTACTGCGACAGCCGCGGCCGCCCGGCACAGCACTACGCGGCGCGATTCGCCGGGAAAGAGGCCGTGGGCAAGGCTCTCGGCTGCGGCGTCCGCTTCACGTGGCGCGAGATCGAGATCGTCGGCCGGCCGAAGCCGGGCGTGAAGCTCTCCGGGCGGACGAAGGCGTGGGCCGACAAGGTGCGCGCCGGGGCGATCGACCTCTCGATGTCGCACTCGAAGGGCCTCGCGACGGCGGTCTGCCTGGTCGCCGACCGCGATGCGTGAGCCGCTCTACACCGCGGCCGAGATGCGCGCGGCGGAGGAGGCCTATCCCGGAACCGTCGACGAGCTGATGGAGCGCGCGGGCCGAGCGGTTGCGCAGCACGCGCTCGAGGACTTCGGCGACGCCCGGGAGTTCACCGTCGTCTGCGGCGGCGGCTCGAACGGCGGCGACGGCCGGGTGGCTGCGCGCGTGCTCGAGGAAGCGAGTCGCGACGTGACCGTGGTCGACGCGAAGCCGGAGGACGAGGAGAAGGATCTCGGCGACCCCGACGTCCTGATCGACGCGCTCTTCGGCACCGGGTTCGAGGGCGAGCCGCGTCCCGCAGCGACGCGGCTGATCGAGCAGATCAACGACCTCGGAGCGCCCGTGCTCAGCGTCGATCTTCCGTCCGGCGTTGACGCGTCGACCGGCGAGGTGGCCGGCGCCGCGGTCGACGCGGACATGACCGTCACCTTCCACGGCGAGAAGGTCGGCCACTACGTGACGCCCGGCGCGTTCCTCGCCGGCTACGTCGAGGTCGCGGACATCGGGCTCGAACCGATCGAGACCGAAAACGGCCGGGTCACGCGGGAGATCCTGGAATGGGTTCCGCGGCGCAGCCCCGAGGGCAACAAGTACACGTCTGGCCATGTCGTCGTCGTCGGCGGGTCGCGCGGGATGACGGGCGCACCGTGCCTCTCGGCCCTGGCCGCGTTCCGCTCCGACGCCGGGTACGTGACGCTCGCGGGGCCCGAGCCGGCCGTCCACGTGTTCGAAACGTGGGTGCTGGAGGCGGTCAAGCGGCCGCTGCCGGCGGACGAAGACGGCCTGGTCACGGAAGAGGCGGTCGGGGTCGTGCTCGAGCTGGCCGAAAGGGCGGGCGCGCTCGCGATCGGGCCGGGGCTGGGACGAAGCGACGGGACGAAGGCGCTCGTCCGCCGGGTGCTCGCCGAGGCGCGGCTGCCGGTCGTGGTCGACGGCGACGCGCTCTGGGAGCTCGAGCCCGGCGACTGGCCTGCACCGCGCGTTCTGACTCCGCACTCCGGTGAGCTCGGCCGGCTCATCGGCGAGGAGGCGTCGTGGGTGGACGCGCACCGGATCGAGGCTGTGCGCCGAACGGTCGAGCGCTTTGGATGCGTGGTCCTGCTCAAGGGCGCGGGGACCCTGATCGCCGCTCCGGGGTCGGGCGTGCTCGTCGACGGGGGCCACCCGAGTCTCGCGACGGCCGGGACGGGTGACGTCCTGACCGGGGTGATCGCTGCGTTCCTCGCCAAGGGCATGGACGCGCGGCTTGCGACGGCTGCGGGCGCGACGGCGCACCACTGGGCCGCGATCGAGTCCTCGCTCGAGGCCGGGATGATCGCGAGCGATCTCCTCGACGTGCTGCCGAGAGTCCTCTCCGGGCACTGATGCACCGCTCCGAGATCACGATCGACCTCGGGGCGCTTCGACGCAACGCTCGTCGGCTGCGGAGCGTCCTCGGTCGGTCTCAGCTCTGGGCCGTGGTCAAGGCGGACGGCTACGGCCACGGCGCGGTCGACGTCGCGGGCGCGGTGCTCGGCGAGGGTGCGCTCGCGCTCTGCGTCGCAACGGTGGCCGAGGCGCTCCCGCTGCGGCGCGAGTTCCCGGGCGTGCGGATCCTCGTCCTCGGGCCGAGCACCGAGCGCGATGTGGCGCAGGCGCGGGACGCCGACCTCGACCTCGCCGTCTTCGACGAGCCGATCCCCGAGGGCGTTCGCGTTCACCTCAAGCTCGACACGGGCATGGGCCGTTGGGGGCTGTCCGAGCTTCCCGGGCCGCCGGTCAACGTCGTCGGGCTGATGAGCCACCTGGCGACGGCCGACTCGGATCCGGGCTTCGCGCGGGGGCAGATCCAGCGGTTCGAGGAGGCGACGGCCCGCTGGTCGAACGTGATCCGGCACGTCGCGAACAGCGCGGCGGCGCTGCGGATCCCCGAGTCCCGGCTCGACGCGGCCCGCTGCGGGATCGCGCTCTACGGCATGTCGCCGTTCGGCGAGCCGCCTGCCGTCGACGGGCTCGAGCCCGTCCTGCGCTGGGAGAGCTACCTCGCGCAGGTCCGGCAGCTGGCGACCGGCGAGAGCACGGGCTACGGCAGGGTCTTCGTCGCATGTGAGCCGACCTGGATCGGACTGGTGCCGGTCGGCTACGCGGACGGCTTTCGACGCGACCTGACCGGCACACGTGTGCAGGTCGAGGGGAAGGCTTGCCGCGTGGTCGGCGCCGTCTCGATGGACGCGATCGCGGTCGAGCTCGATCGGGAGTTGCCCGCCGGGACGCCGGTCACGCTGATTGGCCACGGCGTGCTGATAGAGGATCACGCGCGCGCGGCCGACACGCTGAACTACGAGCTCTCGACTAGGATCAACTCGAGCCCGACGCGGGCGAGGCGCGTGGTGATCGATGCGTGAGCTCGCGAATGAGCTGCTCGCGGGCCAGGAGGCGTGGGTCGTGGGCGGCGCGGTGCGGGACGAGCTGCTCGGGCGCGAGCTCGTCGATCTCGACATCGCGGTCCGGGAGCCGAAGGCTGCGGCGCGGGCCTATGCGAACCGCTCGGGCGGTGCGCCGTTCCAGCTCTCCGACCGCCACGGCGCCTGGCGGGTCGCGCTCGCGGACGGGCGCACGGTCGACTTCACGCCCTTTCCCGGGACGATCGAGGAGGATCTGGCGACGCGGGACTTCACGATCAACGCGATCGCGGTCCCTCTGGCAGGTGGCGAGCCGGTCGATCCATTCGAGGGGCGCGCTGATCTCGACGCGAAGCTGATCCGGGCTGTGTCGCCGACCGTGTTCACGGACGACCCGCTACGCCTGATGCGCGCCGCCCGACTCGAGGACGAGCTCGGCTTCCGGCTGGAGCCCGAGACGGAACGGCTCCTCCGCGAGAACGCAGCGCTCGTCTCGGTACCGGCACGCGAGCGAACGCTCGCCGAGCTGGTGCGCCTGTCAGTCGACGGCTATCGGCGGGCCGACGAGCTCGGTTTGCTGGCCCCGCTCGAGGGGTCGAGCGCCGGCCTCGACCGGCCCGTGCTCGTCGACCGGCCCGCGTTTCGCCTCGTCGCCGTCTTCGGCGAGGCGCTCCGTCGCTTTCCGGTCTCGAACGAGACGAAGCGCTACGCGCAGAAGCTGCTACAGGCGACGGCTCCTGATGACGCGTCGCCGCGGTCGATCCACCGCTTCCGGCGGGCGACCGAGCCGTGGGCGCTCGACGCGCTCGTCTTCGCCCTGCTCCGCGGCGACGAGCTCGGCTTGCCGCCCGGGCCCGAGATCGGGCGGCTCCTCGAGCGGATCGCCGAGGAGCGCGCGGCGGGGACGATCTCGACGCGCGAGGAGGCGCTCGAGCTCGTGCGCCGGTCTACGACTTCCGCTTGACGGTGCAGCCGACCGGCGGGGTGTCGCCGACCGTCGGCTCCTCGCCGGCGAGCACCGCCTCGATCGCGTCCTTGAGGTACTCCTGCGTCACGCCTTCCTCGTCGCGGGAGTCGTCGATCGCTCCGTGGTACACGAGCCTCCGCTCAGCGTCGAAGAGGAAGACCTCGGGCGTCCGCTCCGCTCCGTAGGCGTTCAGCACCGACTGGTCTTCGTCGTACAGGTAGTCGAAGTTGAAGCCCTGCTCGGCGGCGTGTGCCTTCATCGCTTCGAACGAGTCCTCGGGATAGTTGTCCGCGTCGTTCGAGCTGATCGCGACGAGGGCGAGCCCGCGGTCGCCGAACTCACGCTGGAGCGCGATCATCCGCCCCTCCCACGCCTGGACGTAGGGGCAGTGGTTGCACGACCAGACGACGGCGAGCGCGGGCTTGTCCGCGTAGTCGTCGAGCGAGTGTTGCCGCCCGTCCACGCCGGGCAGGTCGAAGACGGGAGCCTCGGTTGCAAGAGCGATCGTCATGGGAGTGCGGCCTCCAGTTGTTCGCGGGTGGGCACAGGTGAGGGGCGGCCATCCGGCCTGTGGTAGATGCGGCAGTTGAGCGCCGGCCGCGCGGTCGAGCCCTCGGAATCGACGTCCCGGCCGTCGACGCGGATCGTCGGCGAGCCGGGGAAGCGAAGCTCCTCGGCTTCGGCCTGTGTGAAGACCTCCCGCACGTGCACCTCGACGTCGAGGCCCCGCGCGGCCAGAACGTCGTCGAGGAGCTGTCTGGCTTCCGGATGCGACGGGCAGCCGTCCCAGAACAGGAACTCGATCTCCACTCCCCAAACGTAGCTAGCTGCTCGCTCGCCGCGCAGGCACGCGGCGGAAGGTGCCCGGAAGGAGCGCTTGCGCAATCGCGGCCGCCCGGTACCAGCGCGGCACGAAGATCTCGGCTCGGTCCCGCTCGATCGCGTGGACGATGCGGTCGGCCACGTGCTCGGGCCCGACAACGACGCGGCCGTAGCGGCGGCGGAGGAGCCAGTCCTGCGGAAAGCCTTCGGTGTGCACGAACCCGGGGTTGACGGTGTGGACGTGGATTCCGCGCGGCCTGA
>VAXT01000091.1 GCA_005883245.1 Actinomycetota bacterium
CGGATCATCGCGTCCGCGATCTCGACCGCCCGGATCGACGAGGCGCAGACCTTGTTGACGGTGTCCGACCCAATCTCCTTCGGGACGCCGGCGCCGATCGCTGCCTGGCGAGCCGGGGCCTGCCCCACTCCCGCCTGGAGCACCTCGCCCATGATCACGTACTCGACCTCTCCGGGCTCGAGAGCGGCACGTTCGAGCGCGGCCTTGATCGCGATCGCGCCCAGCTCGGGCGCCTTGTAGCCGGCGAGCCCGCCGCCTAGCTTCCCGAACGGCGTGCGGGCCGTCGCGACGATGACGGAGCGGCTCATGGCGTTGAGCGTAACAACGAGCGTCGAGCCCGCCGCGCGGCGCCCGAGGGGCTCTGTAACTCCTGCTACGTTGGAGTTAGAGATGGATCACCTGGCCGCAGTGGGCGACCCCGAGCTTCGCGAGGCGCTGCTCTTCGCGAGGAGCCACGCGCGCCCTGTGACCGCCGACGAGCTCGCCCACGAGAAGGGCTTGCACCGAAACGTCGCGCGCTCCCGGCTGGAGCGGCTCGTCGAAGCTGGATTGCTCGCAGTCGGCTACGAGCGCCGCACCGGGCGCTCCGGCCCCGGCGCCGGCCGGCCCGCGAAGACCTACTCGGTGGTGCCGCAGCTCGAGTCGATCGAGTTCCCGCTCGGTCGGGGCGAGTCACTCGCAGGCCTGCTCGTCGCAGCACTCGTCGCGCGGGGCGGCGAGAAGCCGCTACGTGACGTCGGCATCGAGTTCGGACGCGACCTCGCCCGGTCGGCGAAGCTCCGCCCAGCCAGGAGCCTCGAGACCGGCTTCGAGCGAGTGTGCGCCGCGGTTCGACGCCTCGGCTACCAGGCCTCGCTCGAGCAGATCGGCGTCAAGGGCGCCGTCATCGCCACCCCCACGTGCCCGCTACGCCCGCTCGTGCGGGCCCGGCCAGAAGCGGTGGAGATCGACCGTGGGATGTGGGCCTGCCTGGCGAGCTGTGCGCTGGACGGGGTCGAAGTCGGTCGGGTCCGGTGCGAGACGCGCGACTGCTTCGACGACCACGCTTCGTGCAAGGTCGTCTTCGAGTTGCGCAGACGTTGAGTTTCTAAATACCGTTATCTGGTATAAAGAACTCCGACATGCAACCCGCGACGGCCAAGTTCGGCAGCCTCGAGCTCGTCACGAGCCCGTCGGTCATGACCCCTCGCGAGACGAGCACAGGACTGGTCGCCTGTGTTGCCGACCACCTCGAGGACCGGCCTGGAGTCGTCGTCGACGTCGGCACCGGCTCCGGCGCGATCGCGCTGGCCGTCGCCCAGGCAGCGCCGCACGCGGCCGTCTGGGCGACGGACGTCAGCTCCGCCGCCGTGGAGCTGGCCAGGCTGAACGCGCGCCGGGCCGGGCTCGAAGACCGGGTGACCGTTCGTCACGGGAACCTGCTCGACCCATTCCCAGGGGCTGCCGACGTGATCGTCGCCAACCTGCCATACCTTCCGATCACGGAGCGACGGCGCTATCCCGAGCTCGATCGCGAGCCCGTGAACGCGGTCTTCGCGGACGGCGACGGGCTCGGGCTCGTCCGCCGGCTCGTCGCCGCCGCGCGCAGACGCCTCGCGCCGGACGGACTGCTCGCGCTCCAGGTCCGCGGCCGGATCCACTCCGCGCGCCGGCCTGAGCTGCAAGCCCTCGAGCACCTGCTGGCTTACCCGGCAGCGATCGCCGCTTAGACCCCGTCCGGGGCACCGGTACGATCAGTGGGCGCGCCGCCGGTGCGTAGTTCCTCATGCGGCAACACCGATGATCAAGCTCCCCTTCACAGACCCAGGAAATCCGGACACCCGGTCGCCGCTGCGTTTTCTGCTCTGGATCGCACGGCTCCAGTGGACGACCCTGCTCGCAGGGATCACCTTCGGCGTGATCTGGATGGTCTCGCAGGCGCTCATGCCCGCGGCGATCGGGCAGGCGATCCAGCAGGGAATCGTCGACAGCGACAACCAGGCGCTCCTCCAGTGGTCGCTGATCCTGCTCGGGCTCGGCGCCACCACGGCCGCAGCGGGCGTGATGCGACACCGCTGCGCGGTCTCCAACTGGCTGCAGGCCTCCTTCCGCATGGCCCAGATCGTGGCGCACCACGCCGCGCGCACCGGGCCCGCGATCAAGAAGGGTCACTCGACGGGAGAGGTCGTCGCCACGGTCTCGAACGACGCGATGCGAGCGGGTGGCGCGTTCGACATCACCGCGCGGCTGGCCGGAGCGATCGTCTCGTACATCGTCGTCGCGATCATCCTGCTCTCCTCGTCCGTGGTGCTCGGGCTCGTCGTCCTGCTCGGCGTGCCCATGCTCGTCCTGCTCATGGGCTTCGTGATCAAGCCGCTCCAGGCGCGCCAGGCCGACCAGCGCGAAGAGGTCGGCAAGCTGACCGCGCTCGGCGCCGACACAGCCGCGGGGCTTCGCGTCCTGCGGGGGATCGGCGGCGAGCAGGCGTTCTTCTCGCGCTACCGCACGCGCTCGCAGGAGGTCCGCCAGGCGGGCGTTCGCGTCGCTCTCCCGCAGTCCACGCTCGACGCGGCCCAGGTGTTCATTCCGGGGCTCTTCGTCGTCCTCGTCACCTGGCTCGGCGCGCGCTTCGCCGTCGAGGGGAAGATCGACCCGGGCGAGCTCGTCGCCTTCTACGGGTACGCGGCGTTCCTCGTGTTGCCGCTGCGGACGGCGGCGGAGGCGGTCGACAAGCTGACGCGGTCGTTCGTCGGCGCGCAGCGGATGCTCCGGATCCTCGCGGTCAAGTCCGACATCGCCGAGTCGGCACGTCCCATGCCCGAGCCCCCGGCCCTCGTCCCGCTCCACGATCACGGGTCGGGACTTCGCGTCGAGCCCGGGCGCCTGATCGGGCTCGTCTCCGCGCAGCCCGACGAGGCGGCGGCCATCGCCGACCGCCTGGGCCGCTTCGGCGACCACGACGGCGTCCACCTCGGCAACATCCCGCTCACGGAGCTCTCGATCGACGCCGTGCGCCGTCGGATCGTCGTCAGCGAGGCCGACCCGGTCATCTTCTCCGGGACGTTGCGGCGCGAGCTCGACCCCTGGGAGCGCGCGGACGGAGACGACGAGCGGATCCACAGCGCGATCGCGGTCGCCAATGCAGAGGACGTCGTCGAGGCGCTCCCCGATGGTCTGGACGCCTACGTGGACGAGCGCGGCCGCTCCTTCTCGGGCGGGCAGCGACAGCGGCTCGTGCTCGCGCGCGCGCTTCTCTCCGAAGCGGAGGTTCTCGTCCTCGTCGAGCCGACAAGCGCCGTCGACGCGCACACCGAGGCTCGCATCGCCCGCCGCCTCCGGGAGGCGAGGGCCGGCAAGACGACGGTCGTGATCACCGCCAGCCCGCTGATGCTCGACCAGACGGACCGTGTCTTCTTCGTCGATGGCGGACGGGTGGTCGCGGAGGGAAGCCATCGCGAGCTTCTGTCCGCGCACGAGGGCTACCGCTGGACCGTGACGCGAGGTGAGGACCTGTGAACGAGCTGCTCCCGATCGCAGCCGGCGACGAGCTGCGCGCTCAGGCGAAGCGGCTCGGACGCCGCAACCGGCGGGCGCTGCTCGGGATGGTCGGCCTGCACGCCGCCGCCGCCACCGCGGGCCTCGCCGGGCCGCCGGTGCTCGGCGCGCTCGTCCAGTCAGTCCAGCAGGGCACGACGACGAAGCACGTGGACGAGATCGTCGGCCTGCTCGCGATCTTCCTCGTAGTCGAGACGATCCTGACCTGGTTCGCGCGCCGGGCGTCGTTCGTGCTCTCGGAGAAGATCTTCGCCGAGTTGCGGGAGGACTTCATGCGCCGCGTGCTGGCGCTCCCGCTCTCGACCGTCGAGCGTGCCGGAACCGGCGATCTCGTCTCGCGGACGACCGCCGACGTCGACTCGCTCGCGCGCACCGTCCGCTTCGCCGTTCCGGAGACGCTCATCGCGGGGATCACGACCCTGCTCACGGTGGTCGCCGCGATCTGGGTCAATGCGCTCGCCGCCCTGCCGGCGCTGGCCGGCGTTCCGCTGCTCTTCTTCAGCACGCGCTGGTACCTGAAGCGGGCCCCCGCCGGCTACCTGTGGGAGCGCGCTTCGTACGCAACCCTGGCGGGCACCGTCAGCGAGACGGTCGAGGGCGGCCGCACGGTCGACGCCCTCAACCTGCGGGAGAAGCGCGTCAAGCGGATTGACGACGATCTCGACAACGCCTACCGCGCAGAGATGCGCACGCTCTTCCTGCGGACGGTCTGGTTCCCGACCGCCGAGTTCGCGTACGTGCTCCCGGTCGCGACCGCGCTCGCCTGGGGCGGCTACCTCGTCTCGCAGGGCCAGGCCACAATCGGCGAAGTGACGGCCGTCTCGCTGTACATGGTCAAGCTCGCCGACCCGGTCGACCGGCTCATCTCGTGGTTGGACGAGATCCAGGTCGGCGCGACGTCGTTCGCGCGCCTCGTTGGGATCGTTCGCGTCCCGCCCGATCGCGAGGCGAAGGACGACGAGCCTGAGAACGAGCGCATGCGCGCCGAAGACGTGCGCTACGCGTACTACGCGGATCGAGACGTCCTGCACGGGATCGACCTCGACCTCGAGCCGGGCGAGCGCGTCGCGGTCGTCGGGCCCTCGGGCGCGGGCAAGTCGACGCTCGGGCGCCTGCTCGCCGGGATCCACCCGCCGCGCGAGGGCCTCGTCGAGGTCGGCGGCGTGCGGCTCGTCGACCTCCCGCTGGACACGCTGCGCAAGAAGGTCGCGCTCGTCACGCAGGAGCAGCATGTGTTCGTCGGGACGCTGGCCGAGAACCTGCGGCTCGCGCGGCCGGAGGCGACGGACGAGCAGCTCGTCGATGCACTCGCCGCGGTGGACGCGCTCGACTGGGTGCAGGTCCTGCCCGAGCGCCTGAATACCGTCGTCGGCGCCGGCGGCCACCCGTTGACGCCCGCTCAGGCCCAGCAGGTCGCGCTCGCGCGGCTCGTGCTCGCCGACCCGCACACGCTCGTCCTCGACGAGGCCACGTCGCTGCTCGACCCGCGCGCCGCACGTCATCTCGAGCGCTCGCTTGCCTCGGTGCTCGAGGGGCGCACCGTGGTCGCGATCGCGCACCGCCTGCACACGGCGCACGACGCTGACCGGGTGGCGGTGGTCGAAGACGGGCTGCTCGAGGAGGTCGGAACGCACGCGGAGCTCGTCGAGCAGGGCGGTTCGTACGCCGCGCTCTGGGACTCCTGGCACGGCGATCGCTGAGCGCCCGTCCCTCGTTAGGGCCTGTCCCTTGTGAGGCCTCGTCGGCGGCGAGCAGGCGCTCTAGGGTCCCCGCTCTAGGCTGCCCGGTCCTCGAACGCTGGCTCGCCGACCGGAGCTTCTTCGTGTCCGGGCATCGGCTGGTTGCGGAGGAGCAGCCCTCCGATCGCGGCTGCACCCATCGCGAACAGCGCACCGACGAGGAACGCGAGGTGGTAGCCCCCGGTCAGAGCGCTCGCCTGCGACTCACCCGCGTCGAGCAGGTTCGCCGTACGCGAGTCCGCGACGCTCGCCAGGACTGCAAGGCCGACCGCGCCGCCCATCATGAACGAGGTGTTGACGATCCCCGACGCGAGTCCCGCTTCCTCCGGGGCGACGTCGCTCATCGCGGCCAGCAGCACCGGGTTGAAGGCCATGCCGGCGCCGAAGCCGAGCAGGATCATGCTCGGGAGGATGTCGACTACAAAGGTGCCGTCGACCGGCGCCCGCGTGAAGAGCAGGAGCCCGACGGCGGCGAGGCCGAGGCCGGTCGCCAGCGGGGCCCTGAACCCGAACCGCATCACGAGCTTCGCGGACAGGCCGATCGAGAACGCGGCCATGATCAGGTTCGCCGGCAGGAACGCGAGCCCGATCTCGAGCGGGCTGTATCCGAGCACGAGCTGCATGTAGAGCGCCGACATGAAGAACCACGCGAACATCGCGGCTGCCCAGAGCACGCCGACCACGTCGGCCGTCGCCATGTTGCGCAGCCGGAAGAGCCGGAGCGGCATCAACGGAGACGAGTTGCGGGTCTCGATGAAAAGGAAGGTCACGAGCAAGGCTCCGGACAGGCCGAGCAGGCCGAGCGTCCGGAACGTCGCCCACCCGATCTCGTTCCCGTTGACGATCGCGTAGACGGCGATTATCAGTGCGGCGGTCACGGTCACCGCTCCCGGGATGTCGAGGCGCTTGCTCGCCGTCGGCAGGTGCGATTTCGGCAGCAACCGAAGCGAGAGCAGGACGACGAGCGCTCCGATGGGCACGTTGACGAGGAAGATCCAGTGCCAGCTGATGAGGTCGGTGATGATTCCGCCGAGGAGGACTCCGATGCTCCCGCCGCCGGCCGCGACGAACCCGAAGATGCCCATCGCCTTCGCGCGCTCACCGGGATCGGTGAAGAGATTGACCATCAGGGAGAGCGAGACCGCCGATGCGACCGCGCCGCCGAGCCCCTGCACGCTGCGTGCGACGACGAGGGAGCCCTGCGACGTCGCCAGGCCGCACGCGAGCGACGCCAGCGTGAACACGCTGATCCCGATCAGGAACAGACGCCCGTGGCCGTAGAGGTCGCCGAGCCTGCCGCCCAGCAACAGGAAGCCGCCGTACGTGAGTAGATAGGCGTTCACCACCCACGCGAGCGACGTGTCGCTGAAGCCAAGGTCGTCCTTGATCGACGGCAACGCGACTCCGACGATCGTGACGTCGAGCACGATCATCAGGCTCGCAAGACAGAGGACGTACAGGGCGAGCCAGCGGGTTCGGGCGTCGAGTTCGGTCATTCCTTGGCGAACCCGATGAATTTCACTCGGCTGTGTCGTCGTATCGGCAGCGACATGAATGACTACGTGTGCGACCTCAGCGGCGCGCGACCGACCGCCGCCACGGTCGACTCCCTCGCGCGGCTCGCCCTCCTGCTCCGGCGCGAGGGCTCACGGCTCGTTCTCCGGCACGCCTCGCCCGAGATCGTCGAGCTGATCGCGTTCATGGGAATGAGCGACGTGCTACGAGTCGATCCGCGCGGGTAGACCGAAGAGCGGGAACAGCGTCTCGGTCTCGAGGAAGAACGTGAGCTCGACGATCTTGCCGTCCTCGATCTCGAGCACCTGGAGCGCCCACGGGTCGTAGCCGCTGCCCGTCTCGCTCGGCTTGTACTGGCCGAACGCGGGCGCGCCGTTGGCGGACACCGTGGGGATCATCTTCGAGCCCTTGCAGCCGATGCCCGGGCCGTACCACCACGCAAAGATGTCGTCGCGGCCGCGCAGCCACATGTCGAACGGAGGCATCGACTGCGTCGCGTCCTCCTGGATCAGGGCCACGAGCGCGTCCATGTCGTACTGCTCGAACGCCTCGACGTAGCGCGCGAGGAGCTCGGCGTCGGCCTTGTCGACCGAGCGCGACGCGTCGGCCAGGTCGAGCTTGCTCTCCTCGAGCGTGGCCCGCGCCCTCTGGAGCGCGCTGTTCACCGACGCGACGCTCGTGTCGAGCAGCTCCGCGACCTCGCCTGCCTTCCAGCGCAGGACCTCGCAGAGGATCAGGACGGCGCGCTGGCGCGGCGGAAGGTGCTGGAGGGCGGCGACGAGCGCCAGCCGGATCGTCTCGTTCGACTCGGCAACGACTGCGGGGTCGGGGATCGGCTGCACCCAGGTCGCCTCCGGCAGCGAGTTCAAGCTCTCCTCGACCGGCTCGCGCGAGGGGCCGAGGTCCATCGGGCGGGCACGCCGCTCGCGCCCGCTCAGCATGTCGAGGCAGACGTTCGTCGCGATCTTGTAGAGCCACGAGCGGAGCTGCGCGCGCCCCTCGAAGCGGTCGATGGCACGCCAGGCGCGGATGAACGTCTCCTGGACGGCGTCCTCCGCCTCGAACGGCGACGCGAGCATGCGGTAGCAGTGCGCGGTCAGCTCTCCGCGGTACTGCTCGAACTGTGCCTCCAGCTCCTGGGCGGCGGGGCTCGTCTGCACGTCTTCACCCTAGCCAACGAGCTCCATCACAAGGATCTCGATCTTCCCGAACGTCTCGTCCTGCTCGGTCTCGGTGCCGACACGGGCGAAACCGCATTTCTCCAGTACCCGGATCGAGCCGATGTTCGTCGTCGCCACCTCCGCGTAGAGCGGTCGGATGGTGAGCTCCTCGACGAACTCGGCCAGCGCCCGGGTCGCAAGGCCGCGGCCCCAGAACTCCCTGCCGAGCCAGTAGCCGACCAGGCGCTTGCCCTCCCGCTCCCAGCTGCTGATGTTGCCGGCCACCTCGCCGTCGGAGACGATCGTCTGCACGATGAGCTCGTCGTCGTCCATGATCCTGTGCCAGTGCTCGAAGAACGCCTCGCGCTCCCTGGCCGGGAACGCGGCCATCTCCACGGCCTCGGGATCACGCTGCTGCTCGAAGAAGACCGGAAGGTCGTCCTCGATCACGTCACGCAGCACTGCCATGGTCAGCCGAGGGACAGTCCCCAGGGCCTGTCCCTCGCCGCATTCGTTACGGAGTCGTTCCGACCACGGCCGAATCCTGCTCCGGTTGCGGCACGACTCGGATGTACGGCTTCGGCGAGTCCCACTCGCCGAAGATCTCCTTCGCCTCGTCGTCCGAGACCGAGCCCGCGATGATCACGTCCTCGCCCTGCCGCCAGTTCACCGGCGTCGCCACCTTGTGGTTCGCGGTGAGCTGGAGCGAGTCGATCACGCGCAGCACCTCGTCGAAGTTACGGCCGGTCGTCATCGGGTAGATGAGGATCAGCTTCACCTTCTTGTCCGGCCCGACGACGAAGACGTTCCGCACGGTCTGGTTGTCCTCGGATAGTTCGGCGCCTCGCCCTGCGTCTCTTCGATGTCCTTGGCCCAGCCCTTGTGGTCGCTCGTCGTGTCGACGGAGAGCCCGATGATCTTCACGTTCCGCCGTTCGAACTCGGGCTTGATCCGCGCCATGTAGCCGAGCTCGGTCGTGCAGACCGGAGTGAAGTCCTTCGGGTGCGAGAAGAGCACGGCCCAGCCGTCGCCGATCCAGTCGTGGAAGCGGATGTGCCCTTCGGTCGTGTCCGCCTCGAAGTCCGGTGCCGTGTCGCCGATCTTCAGTGCCATGGGGTCCTCCTTCGCCAGAAAGCGTGTATCCCATCACAACGGCGGGCTCCGCGGCGGTATTCGCCTGTGGCATGCTCAACCACATGGATGACACCCAGATCCACGAGCGGATCGAGAAGCTCGTCGCCGAGGAGCACGAGCTCTACGACCGCGTCGGCGAAGGCGGGCTGAACGCCGACGAGCACAACCGGCTCGAGTCGATCAAGGTCAGCCTCGACCAGTGCTGGGACCTGCTCCGTCAGCGCCGCGCGTTCCGTGAGTCGGGCCAGGATCCGGATGCGGCTCACGTGCGCGACCCCGAGACCGTCGAGCGCTACGAGCAATAGCGGCTGATCCGCGAGAATGGCCGATGTGAGCGACGCCGGCGCACATCCAGGCGAAGCGGCGGAGCTCCAGCGCGAGCGCGATCGCGCCGAGGAACGCGAAGCCGCCGTTCGGGACGTCGTCCAGACGATCGCGCGCACGACCTTCGACCTCGATGCGGTCCTGCAGACCGTGATCGACCGGGCGGTCCGACTCTGCCACGCGGACACCGGCAACATCGCCCGCCGCGACGGCGACAAGGACGAGTACCGGATCGCGGCCTTCACGAGCATGACCCCCGAGTACGAGCGTCTTGTTCGAGAGCGCTTGTACAAGCCCGAGCGCGGGTCGATCGTCGGCCGGACGCTGCTCGAGAAGCGGATCGTGCACATCGGCGACGTGCTCGAGGATCCGCAATACGCCCTACCCGACCTGCAGAGGCTCGCGGGCTACCGCACCGCGCTCGGGGTCCCGATGATGCGGGAAGGCGTGCCGATCGGCGCGATCGCGGTCGCCCGCAACCAGGTGCGGCCGTTCGACGCCATGGAGATCAGGCTGATCGAGACGTTCGCCGACTTCGCGGTGATCGCGATCGAGAACGTCCGTCTCTTCCAGACTGTTGAGCGCCAGCGCACCGAGTTGGCGCAGTTCGCACCACACGTCGCGAACCTGCTCTCGACCGGAGACGGAGAGCAGCTCCTCGCCGGTCACCGCCGCGAGATCACCGCGCTCTTTTGCGATCTGCGCGGCTTCACGTCCTTCTCGGAGACCGCCGAGCCCGAGGAGGTCTTCAGCATCCTGCGCGAGTACCACACCGCAGCCGGCGAGGTCGTCTCGGCGAACGAAGGCACCATCGAGCACTTCGCAGGAGACGGGCTGATGGCGTTCTTCAATGATCCGGTCGAGATCGACGATCACGAGCTCGCGGCCGTGCGCACCGCTGCGACGCTGGCCGAGCGCTTCACGACCCTCGCCGCGGACTGGCGCAAGCGTGGCTACGACCTCGGCCTCGGCATCGGGATCGCGACCGGCTACGCGACGCTCGGGCGGATCGGGTTCGAAGGACGCTACGAGTACGGCGCGATCGGCAATGCGGTCATTCTTGCCTCACGGCTGAGCGACGCAGCCGCGCCCGGCGAGATCCTGCTCAGCCAGCGTACCGACGCTTCGCTCGAGGGGCGAATCGCGACCGATCCCGTTCCCGTGCTGCGGCTCAAGGGCTTCACGCGGCCCGTCGTCGCGATGCGCCTGGTCGAGCTCTCCGGCTGAACCGAAAGCCAGCCAGCAGACCGTCAGTAGCATCGGTGGTCGATGATCCGCGTCGCGCTCAGGGGGCTGCTCGGACGAAAGCTGCGGACGTCGCTGACCGCGATCGCGATCGTGCTCGGCGTCGCGATGGTCGCAGGCACGTTCATGCTGACCGACTCGATCGACAAGGCGTTCGACTCGATCTTCACCGACGTCCGCGCGGGGTCGAACGCCGTGATCAGCGGCAAGACTGCGTTCGACATCTCGGGCGACTCAGGCTCGGTGGCGCCGAGCCTCGACGCCTCACTCCTCGGAACGGTTCGCAGTCTGCCCGACGTCGAGGCGGCCGAGGGCAGTGTCGACGGCCAGGCGCAGCTGATCAGAAAGAACGGCAAGGCGATCGTCTACGGCGGCGCGCCGAACCTCGGCTTCAGCATCGCGAACGGCGCGTCGCGCTTCAACCCGCTGACCCTCGTCGACGGATCGTGGCCGCAGCAGGGCGACGTTGTGATCGACAAGTCGACCGCGAAGAAGGAGCACTTCAAGATCGGACAGTCGGTGGGCGTGCAGGCCGAAGGACCGGCGCGGCGGCTGCGTATCTCCGGCTTCGTCCGCTTCGGCTCGGTCGCCACGATCGGCGGCGCCACGCTCTCCGGCTTCGCGCTGCCGACGGCCCAGGAGCTGTTCGACAAGCGCGGCCGGCTGGACGAGATCGCGGTCGCCGCCAAGCCGGGCGTGTCGGACGAGCAGCTCGTCCGTGAGCTCCAGGCGAACGCGCCGCCGACCGCTCAGGTGAAGACGGCGGCCCAGCAGGCCGCGGATGACGCATCCGATACGAACAGCTTCATCTCGTTCCTGCGCGGCTTCCTGCTCGCCTTCGGCGGGATCGCCCTCTTCGTCGGCAGCTTCGTGATCGCAAACTCGCTCTCGATCACGATCGCGCAGCGAACGCGCGAGTTCGCAACCGTGCGCACGGTCGGCGCTTCCCGCCGACAGATTCTGACCTCGATCCTGATCGAGGCGGTCGTCGTCGGCGTGCTCGCGTCGCTCGTCGGGCTCCTGGCCGGCTTCGGGCTCGCCAAAGCGCTGTTCGCGCTCTTCGACGCCGTCGGCTTCACGCTGCCGAATAGCGGCCTCATCCTGACGCCGACCGCCGTCGTGATCGCGCTCACCGCCGGGATCGTGGTCACGATCCTCGCGAGCATGCGGCCCGCGATCCGCGCGACGCGCGTGCCTCCACTGGCGGCCGTCCAGGAGGGGGCGATCTTGCCGCCCTCTCGACTCGCCTTCCTGCGTGTTCCCGGCTCGATCCTCCTGACGGTGCTCGGGTTCGCGGCCCTCTCCTGGGCCCTGTTCGCCGACCACAGCACGACCGGGCTTCTCGTCTGGATGGGCCTCGGTGCGCTGATGATCTTCCTCGGTGTCGCACTGCTCGCCGAGCGGCTCGTGCGGCCTCTCGCCACGTGGCTGGGCTGGCCCTCGGCGAGGCTCGGCGGCGCCGCGGGCGCGCTCGCGCGGAGCAACTCGCGGCGGAATCCACAGCGAACGGCATCGACGGCTTCGGCGCTGATGATCGGGCTCGCGCTCGTCACGCTCGTCGCGGTGCTCGCGGCCGGGATCATCTCGACGTTCCGGAGCGCCGTCGACGATCTCTGGAAGAACGCGGACTACGCCCTCACGGCCCAGAACAACTTCTCGCCGATGCCGGTCAGCGTCGCGGCCGCCGCCGCGAAGGCGCCGGGCGTCGAGGCGGTCGGCAACGTCCGGGCCGGCCAGGCAAAAGCCTTCGGGAACGTCTACAACGCGACCGCGGTCAACCCCGCGGCCGGCCGAATCTTCTCCATCGACTGGAAAGACGGCTCCGATGCGGTTCTCGCTCGCCTCGGCGCCGACGGGGCCTTCGTCGACGACGGCTTCGCAAGCGACCACGGCCTCAAGGTCGGCTCGGCGTTTCGACAGACCTTCGCCGACGGCGAGACCGCACCCTTCCGCGTGCTGGGCATCTTCAAGCCTCCGACCGGTGGATCGCCGTTCGGCCCGGTCACGATCTCCGCCAGTACGTGGGACCGCTTCAACGACCAGCCGCAGAACCTCTACTCGTTCGTGATCATGAAACGCGGCGAGACGGACGCGAACCGGGCCGCCCTCGACCGCACGCTGAAGGAGTTCCCGAACGCCAAGGTGCAAACCCGCTCGGAGTTCGTCGACAACCAGATCTCAGGGCTGAACTCCGTGCTCAACATCCTCTACATCCTGCTCGCGCTCTCGGTGCTGGTGAGCTTCTTCGGGATCGTGAACACGCTCGTGCTCTCCGTCTTCGAGCGGACACGGGAGATCGGAATGCTGCGCGCCGTGGGCATGACCCGGCGGCAGATTCGGCGCATGATCCGCCACGAGAGCATCATCACGGCGGCGATCAGCGGCGTCCTCGGAATCTTGCTCGGGATCGCGCTGGGAGCCCTCCTCGTAGCCCGGGTGGACTTCATCGACTTCACGCTGCCCGTCACGCAGCTGGTCATCTTCGCCGTCGCAGCGATCGTGGTCGGGATCATCGCGGCCATCTTTCCGGCGCGACGAGCCGCGCGGCTGAACGTGCTGCAGGCGCTCCAGTATGAGTGAAGACCGCTACCGCTTAGTCGGCCCGGCGATCGCGTCCGAGGCGCGGAAGCGCTCGCCCAGGATGCGCCCGAGGTCGAGCACGAAGCGCAGCGCGAGCCGCGGTTGCATCAGACGCAGCCGCTGGAACGCCCCCTGCGTGAGAACGAGCGCCTCGGCCTCCTCGAGCGCGACGACGTCCGCCGACCGTGGTAGCCCGTCGAAGAAGCCGACCTCGCCGAAGAGGTCGCCCGGCTCGAGCACGCGGACGCGCTTCGCCCCTTCGTCGCTCGGCACGAGCACCTCGAACGAGCCGCGCGAGATGACGAAGAAGCTGCGGTCGAGCTCGCCTGTGCGAACCGCAAACTCACCCGGGGCGTAGATGCGTGCCTGCGTGTACTCGAGCACGACCGTGAGGTCGGCCTCGTGCAGGTCGGCGAGGAAACCCCGGTGCTCGCCGTTCGACTCGCTCATCCAGCCCCAGTCGCAGCCCCTTGCAGCATCACGTCCTGCACCACGACGAAGGCCTCCTGCCACGCGGTCGTGTACTCCGGCTTCCATTGGTCACCCGCGATCTCGGCCATCGAGCCGATCAGGACCTCGCCGACGACCGGGTAGTGCTCCGGTTGCGCCCCGTACTGGACGTGGCGGGAACCGAGATCCTGCAGGTCGGGGACGATGTCGTCCAGGTCGCGCAGCGACTCCCGCAAGACGACGAGCATGTTCAGCAAGGCCTCCCGCTGTCGCTCCATGTCGACGTCGGCGAACAGCGGCTGGACGGCCGGCGCCGTCTCGAACAGGCGGTCGTAGAACGTCTTCATCAGCTCGTCGCCGCGCGGAGCGACGAGGTCGAAGCTTTCCTCGAGGGTCTCTACGTCAACAGACATAGCGGCAGCTCCCCTGACTCGTGGACACCCCTACCCCGCGAGTGTCGCACCCCCCACCAGGCGAGACAAGGCCTGCCACTTGCCGTGCTCGAACGCATCGAGATCGGAGCTGAGGTCGATTCCCTGCTCGACGCCGGCGGTGACGTCGTCGAACAGCTCGGGGTCGCCGAGGATGATCGCGCCGGCGAGCCGGCCGTCGTCCAGCACGAGCTTCCGGTAGCGGCGCGTGCCGTACGCGCTGACGAGGACCGTCCTCGAGTCCTCGCCGCTCGCCTCGACCGCGCCGATCGAGAGCAGGTCGATGCCGGGCACCTTCAGCCGGGCGGGCTGTGCGAGGAGACTGAAGGCCGCTTCGCCGCCGACGATGCTGGTCGCGGCGACCTGTGCCTGCTCCACGCTCGCCGGCCAGAGCCCGTAACGCCGCCCCTGGTGGTCGACGACGTCGCCCACGGCGTAGATGTGCGGGTCCGAGGTCTGCATCGCGTCGTTGACGGTGACTCCGCCGGCTACCTCGAGCGCGGCAGCCTTGGCGAGCTCCGAGTTCGGGACGACTCCCGTCGCGGCGAGGCAGAGCTCGGCGTCGATCGTCCCCCCGTCGACCAGCTCGACGCCCGTCACAAGCTCGTCGGCGACGATCCGCTCCGCCTCGATCAGCGGCAGGAGCTCGATGCCGAGGTCGTGGAGCATCTCCCAGAGCAGCGCGCCCGCCTGCTCGTCGAGCTGCCGGCTGAGTGGCCACGGGCTGCGGTCGAGCATGACAACCCGGAGGTCGAGCTGCGTCAGGTAGTACGCGGCCTCGAGCCCGAGCAGGCCGGCACCGACGATCACGACCGTCCGACAGCGGTGCCGCCGGACGTGCTGCTGGATCTGCACGGCGTCGTCGATCGTCCGCAGCACGAAGCTGCCCGCCGCGCCGAAGCCGTCGATCGGTGGGACGAGCGGAGCCGCCCCGGTCGCGATCACCACTCGGTCGTACGGGATGCGTTCCCGGTCGGCGAGGACCACGTCGCCGCTCTCGCGGTCGATCGCCGTGACGGGCAACCCGCGCCGGTAGTCGATCCTCCGTGACCCGGCCCAGTCACGCCGGTTCAGGTAGAGGCTCTCGATCGACACGGACTCGGAGACGAGCCTCGTGATCCCCATCCGGTTGTAGAAGGCATACGGCTCGTCGCCGATCAGGGTCAGCTCCGCGTCGGGCAGCACGCGGCGAAGCTCCTCGGCTGCGGTCACGCCCGCGACACCCGCTCCGATGACGACGACTCGTCCGATCTCGGTCTTGAGCTCGGGGACAACGGCGACGGCCCGGGTCGGCTCCTCGCTCGGTTCCTCGGGGGCCGGATGCGGATCGACGACGACCGGGCCTTCGACGCGCGACACGCATGCCATCCGGCAGCCCGCCCCCAGCCCTAGACGCTCCAGGGTGCGACGCTCGGCCGAGCGCATGGCCGAGAGGTTCTCCTCGCCCTCGATGATGCGGACGGGATCCGAGCCGCACATGCCCATGCGGCAGCCGTGCTCGATCGGCACCTGGCTCGCCTCGGCGATGTCCAGCAGTTTGTCGCCCTTCTTAGCTCGCACCGTCGGGCCATTCGTGAAGGCGACCGAGACCTCGCCCGCATGGACGGCTTCCGCGACGCGCAGGAGCTCGTCGGCCGGATGCGCTGGCGTGGGCTCGGTCACGCACCGAGCCTAAAACGAGTTGGCGCGCCGGGCTAGTAACGGTGGCGCTCGATGAACTCGAGCATCCGGTTCCACGCGTCCGCGGACGCCTCCGCGAACGCTTCCTGGCTGCGGTCGAAGAAACTGTGCGGCGCGCCGGGATAGGTCACCACCTCGTGCTCGACGCCGGCCGCAGTCAGGGCCTCGTCGAACTCCGCGTTGTGCTCGGCGGTGATGTTCCTGTCGGCGCCGGCCTGAAGCGCGAGGATCGGCGCGGTCATCTCGGCCGCGCGCGTCGTCGGGCCGCGCGTGTCGCGATCGACCGTCGACCCGTAGAAGCCGACGGCCCCCTTCAGGTCGTGCCCGCTCGCCGCGGCCAGCCACGAGTTGCGCCCGCCGAAGCAGAAGCCGACCGTGAAGTTTGAGGTCACGCCCTGGTCGAGCAACCACGCGATGACGGCGCTGAGGTCGGTCTGCACCTGGTCCGGCGTGCCCAGGCTCACGTGGTGCGGGTAGTCGAAGTCGTCGCCCCTCTTCCCCACTCCCGCCGTCCGCCCGAAGTAGTCGAAGGCGATCGCGGCGATTCCGCGCTCGGCGAAGCGCAGCGCCAGCTCCTCGTAGAAGCGGTAGAGCCCGCGCACATCGGGCAGGATCGCGACGCCGACGTCGGTCGGATCCTCTGGCAGCGCCGCGAAGGCCGCGAAGCGGTTGCCGTCCTCGCTTTGGAGCTCGAGGTCGCGGTGGTCGACCGCGCCACCCTCGATCGGCGCAATCGGCGGCACAGCGTCGAGCTCGAAGCACATGCGGCGAGCCTATCCTGAGCCGGCGGGGACTAGACTCGAATCCGAGGATGGCGAAGACGTTCACCGCCGAGGACTTCGGCGCGCGGATCGAGCGAGCGGGTCGCATGGCCGAGGCGGCGGGCCTCTCCGGCGTCGTCGTCACGCCCGGTGCCGATCTCCTGTATCTGACCGGCTACGTGCCCGTCGCGATCACGGAGCGGCTGACGATGCTCGTCGTCCCGTCCGACCGCGAGGCGGCGATGATCGTCCCCGTCCTGGAGCGGCCGGACGCGGAGTCGGCGCCGGGGAGCTCGAACCTGACGCTCTCAGACTGGGCCGACGGCAACGACCCGTACGAGGCGGCGGCCGAGCTGCTCGATCCCGAGGGCCGCTACGCGATCTCGGACGCGGCCTGGGCGATGCACCTGCTCGGCCTTCAGCGCGTCCTGCCCGATTCCCACTACGTCTCGACGAGCGACGCCCTGCCGATGCTGCGGGCGGTCAAGGACGCGGACGAGCTCGAGCTCCTGGCCGCCGCGGGCGAGGCGGCCGACGCCGCGTTCTACGACATCGTCGGCGTGCGCTTCTCGGGCCGCAAGGAGTCCGAGGTCGCGGCCGACCTCGCCGAAGCTTTGAAGGCCCACGGCCACTCCACCGTCGAGTTCACGCTCGTCGGCTCCGGGCCGAACGGCGCCAATCCCCACCACGAGTTCGGAGAGCGCGTGCTGCGGGAGGGCGACATGGTCGTCCTCGACTTCGGCGGGATCAAGGACGGCTACACGTCGGACACGACACGCACCGTGCACGTCGGCGAGCCGACGGAAGAGGAGCGGAAGGTGCACGAGATCGTCGAGCAAGCCCAGCAGGCCGGGTTCGAGGCCGTCCGGCCGGGCGTCGCCTGCCAGGAGGTCGACCGCGCCTCGCGCAAGCTGATCGTGGACGCCGGCTACGGCGAGCGGTTCGTCCACCGGACCGGGCACGGCATCGGCCTCACCGCGCACGAGCCGCCCTACATGGTCGAGGGCGAGGAACACGTCCTGGAGCCCGGCATGTGCTTTTCGATCGAGCCCGGGATCTACCTTCCGAACGAGTTCGGCGTTCGGATCGAGGACATCGTCGCCGTCACAGACGACGGCGGCCGGCGCCTGAACACGACGCCGCGCGAGCTCACGATCGTCGCGTAGCGCGAGCTCAAGTCGTGAAGCTCGACGACGAGCGCGGGCGGCAGGTCTACGGCCGGAGCGACTCGCCGAGCCACTCCGCCAGGCGGTCGAGGACCGCGGCGCCCGACTCATAGGTGCCGTCCGTAGGGAGGGCCGCCAGCGCAACGGCGAGCCTCGAGCCGACGATCCCCATCTGCCGGACCAGATGCCGCCCGTCGGGATCGGGGCCCCAGCCGCCCTTGAGCTCCACGTCCTCGCGCAGGGCCCCGAGCCCCCAGCGCTGCTCGGGAACGACCTGCCGCATGCAGGCTCGAACCGGCTCCGAGCCCGGGAGCTCGGGCAATGCAGCCATGAGCTGGACCTGCGCCCTGAGCGACCACTCGGTCTGGCCGAACGGCGTGTAGCCCGCCCGGAGGATCCGCGGCTCGACCCTCGTCTCCGTGTCTCCGGCGGAGGCGAGGACGTCCTGGACTGCCGCGGCGGCCTCCTCAGGCGGCCCGAGCCGTTCCCACAACGCCAGCGCGGCCTCGTTGTCGGAGACCGTGAGCGCAGCGTCGACCAGCTCCCGGTCGCGTCCGTCGGCACCGCGCGCCTCGACCGCGAGCGCGAGCGGCACCTTGATCGTCGACCAGGCAACGCCACCTCTGAGCGGCCCGAGCTCCTCGACCTGCTGCCCCGCGCCGAGCACGGAGAGTGCCAGCCCGACCTCGCCCTCGACGGCCGCCTCGAGCGCCTGGAACCGTGCCCGATCCGTGGCCGCGATCTGCAACCGGCGGCTAGCGACGCGCAGCGTACGTGGTCAGTAGAGCACCGTTCCCGGCCACCTGGCCGTCGACCAGGCTCCAGGCCCTGAGCGCGCCGTCGTCCGGAAGAAAGCGCTTGCCGCCTCCGAGTGCGACCGGGTCGATCATCAGTCGTAGCTCGTCGACGAGGTCGCGCTCGATGAGCGCCTGCACGAGCTGCGTGCTGCCGATCACGTGCATGTCGCCGCCGTCCTCCTGCTTGAGCGCACCGACCGCCTCCCCGAGGTCACCCCGGAGCAGCGTCGAGGGCTGCCACCCGAGCGGCTCGCTCAACGTCGTCGAGGCGACGTATTTCGGCTTTGTGTTCAGAGGCTCGGCCACGACCTGCTCCTCCTCGGGCGCGTTTGGCCAGTAGGCGGCGAAGATCTCCCACGTCCTGCGCCCGAGCAGGAAAGCCCCCGCCTCGAGGATGCTGTCGAGGACCCACTTCATCGTGCCCTCGTCCTCCATGTACTGCATGTGCCACCCGCCGTGCTGGAAGCCGCCGCTCGGATCCTCCTCGGGCGAACCGGGCGCCTGGGCGACTCCGTCGAGGCTCATGAACTCGTTCACGACCACCTTGCGCATTTCGTCCTCCTTCGCTCTGTCAGCCGTTGCTCAGACGATCCGGCCGCGTCGAACTCATCGGCCGAGAGCGGCGTCGAGCCGCTGACGGCTCTCGGCCGGCCACAGGGTCTTGGAGTCGTAGTAGAGGTCGAACGCCGGCGTCGACTCGGGGAGCGTGACCCAGGGCAGCTTCGACCTCGTGAAGATGTGGACGTCCGGGGCGACCGACGACGGCTCGTCGAGCGTCCCCGCGCGGACGAACCGAACCGCTGGCCGCCCGTACTCGCTGTAGACCGCGACCTGGCACGACGGGCAGCGGAAGATCGTCTGCGTGCTGCCGTCGTCGCGCGGGACTTCGACGGGCTGCGGCTCGCCGGCGAAGAGCTCCATGCGATCGGCCTCGAGCAGCAGGTTGATCACGAACGCACTCCCGGTCTGGCGCTGGCAGTTCAGGCAGTGGCAGCAGTGCACGAACATCGGCTCGGACGTGAGCCGGTAGCGAACGGCTCCGCAGGAACAGCCACCCTCTCGTGCGACGGCCACGGGAGGACAGTACTCGTAACCACACGCGGATTCCGAGGCGCTCATCCAGCGCTACCTGGGCGCCCCCGCCGGCACCGGAGGACGAGCTCGGGCGAGCTACGCTGCGCGGGTGGCCGATCAGAGCGACACGCTCGTCTTCGTGCCGGCCTGGAACGAGGAGGAGAATCTGCCGGCGGTTCTCGAGGAGCTGCACCACGAGCTCCCGGCGGCGGACGTCCTCGTCGTGGACGACGGCTCGACGGACGGGACGGCCGGAATTGCGGCGGGACACGGCGCCGACGTCCTCTCGTTCGGCGCCAACCGCGGGCTGCCGGCGGCGATCTCGGGCGGCTACGGGTATGCGGTCGAGCGCGGATACGAGTTTTGCGGCCGCGTCGACGCCGACGGACAGCACCCGGCTGACGAGCTTCGGCGCTTGCTCGAGCGCGTGCGCGCCGGCACGTGCGACGTGGCCGTCGGATCGAGGTACGCCAACCGCGGTCCTGCGCCGCTCGATGGCGGTTGCCCTCAGGCGTCCCTTCCTCGACGCGACGAGCGGCCTCTACGCCGCCAATGGGAAGGCGCTGCCGATCCTCGCGCGCCCGTACGACAGCGCGGCGCCCGAGGTGCAGGCGCTCCTGCGGCTCCACGAGGCGGGGCTCCGGGTCGACGAGGTTCCGGTGCACATGCGCGAGCGGGCGGGCGGCGAGTCGAAGCTCCGCGGCAAGAAGGCGGTCATGGTCGTGCTCACGGTCGCGGGCACGCTGCTCACGTTCGAAGGGCTGAGGCGGGCTCGTGGCCGTCGCTGAGCCGAGACGACTCGTGGCTGTGTTCGGCTACTCCGCGCGCAGCGTCGAGGGACTGCATCCACTCTGCGTGCTGAGGCTGCGTCACGGGGAGGAGCTCGCGGACGGGGCAGAGGCGGTCGTCCTCTCCGGCTGGTCGAGACACGGGGCGAAAGGCGGCGAGGCCGAGCTGATGCGCGACGCCTGGTGCGGGCCCGACGTGACCCTAGTCTGCGACCCGACGGCACGAAACACGATGCAGAACGCGGCGGGGGTCGCCGTGCTCGCGCGTGAGGTGGACGCCGACGAGGTGGTCGTCGTGACGTCGCGCTGGCACGCGCCTCGGGCAGGCGCGCTCGTGCGGGCGGCTCTTGGAGGCTCGAAGCTGCCCGTTCGCACGTCGTCCCCTCGTGGACGGCTCCAACCGCGTCTCCTCGCGCGCGAGATCGCCTGCCTGGCGGCGCTGCCTTATCAGCTGCTCCGCGTCCGTGCGCTTCGCAGAGACGAAAGCTCGCTGCGAGCGTCGTCGAGCCTCCGCTCACGCTGATGACCGCCCTGCTCCTGTACGGCGACACCGAGCGTTCCCCTGCGCTCCGCCACGAGGTGCCGATCCCGATCGGCGATCCCTTTCTCTTCGTCGAGCTGGACGGGAGGCAGTACGTGCTGACCAGCCGGCTCGAGGAGGGGCGTGTGAGGCGAGCGCTGCCCGAGGCGGAGGTGCTCGACTATTTCGGGCTCGGGTACAAGGAGTTGGTCGAGGGCGGCTTATCCATCGCGGAAGCGAGTCGCGAGGTCGAGGCACGTGCGGTGCGGGAGATCGGGGTCGCCGAGGCGATCGTCCCCGGGGCTTTCCCTCTCGCGCTCGGCGATCGGCTGCGGGACGAGGGGATCGTTCTCACCGTCGACGATGCCGCGATCGATCTGCGGCGGCGCGCCAAGACACCCGCCGAGCTCGACGGGATCCGGGCAGCGCAGCGAGCCGCAGAGGCCGGCATGACTGCAGCGCGCGACCTGCTCGCGCGCGCACTGCCCGAGGACGGCCGTCTGCACGTGGACGGAGAGCCGCTCCTCGCCGAAGACGTCCGCGCGGCGCTGCGAGCCGCCTGTGCTGAGCATGGTGCCTCGTGCCCTCCAGACGTGATCGTCTCGTCGGTGTGGCAAGGCGACGGGCACGAGCCCGGCGCCGGCCCGCTCCCGGCCGGGCTGCCGGTCCACGTCGACCTCTGGCCGCGGCACGAGGAGAGCGGCTGCTGGGCTGACATGGCGCGCACGTTCCTCGTCGACGAACCACCCGACGCGCATGCGGAGACAATCGCCCGGAGTGCTGAGCTGGCCCGGGACGCACTCGAGCAGGCGCGGGCGGCGGTCCGTCCGGGAGCCCTCGGCCGGGAGCTCTTCGACGCCACGTGCGACCTGTTCGAAACCGCCGGCTTCGCCACGCAGCGCACCGCCCAGGGCGGAAGGGGAGACGGCTTCCAGTGGTCGCTCGGCCACGGCGTGGGCCTCGACGTGCACGAAGGCCCGCCCCTCGGCCTTGCGGGGCACCTCCCATTCGTCGTCGGCGACGTGATCGCGCTCGAGCCGGGGCTGTGGGACAACCGGTTCGGCGGAATCATCTTCGAAGACCTCGTGCTCGTCACCGAGGACGGGCACGAGGTCCTCACCGAGTTTCCGTACGACTTGACGCCGTAGGCCGATTACCTGCGCGTCAGCGCGTTGGCCGGCGCCCAGGCACGAGATCGTTTGATCTCGGCATGAAAGGATCCAGCCTGGGATGACCGAGTCGCCTTCACGCCGCGTCGAGGTCACCGCAGCGGAGTTCGCCGAGCTCTTTCGGGGCGTCAGCTCCTGGGGGCGCTGGGGCGAGCGCGACGAGCGTGGGGCGCTGAATCGCCTCGCGCCCGAGCGGGTGGTCGCCGCGTCGCGTCTCGTGCGCGACGGGACAACGGTGACGCTGAGCTTGCCGATGAACACGAAGGCCGCGGAGGACAACCCCGAGCCCGCGGTGCACTACATGACGACCACCCAGGCCGTCGGCGAAGACGAGTCGGGGAAGCTGCGGTTCGCGAAGGACTTCGTAGGCGCCGACTACCACCACGACGGCCACACGCACATCGACGCGCTCTGCCACGTCATCTACGACGGCTCGCTCTACAACGGGGCTCCGGCCGGGGCCGTGACCGACCGAGGGGCCGCGGCCGATTCGATCGAGGTCCTCGCGAACGGCTTGGTCGCCCGAGGCGTACTGCTCGATATCCCCCGTCTCCGGGGAGTGCCGTGGCTGGAGCCGGGCGAGCACGTCTTTCGTGACGAGCTCGAGGCCGCCGAGCTCGAGCAGGGCGTGACCGTCGGCGAGGGTGACGTGCTCCTCGTTCGCACCGGTCACACCCGTCGCCTCGGCGAGCTGGGGCCGTGGCCGACGGCGACTGCCAAATCGGGCCTGCATCCCACTGCGATGCCGTTCGTCGCGGAGCACGGGGTTTCAGTGCTCGGCGGCGACGGCAACAGCGACACCGCCCCCAGCCGCACCGAAGGCGTCGACTTCCCGATCCACGTCCTGGCGCTCAACGCCATGGGCGTCCACCTGCTCGACTACCTGCAGCTCGAGGACCTGCTGGCCGCCTGCGAACGGGCAGGGCGTTGGGAGTTCCTCTTCGTCGCTGCACCCCTCCGCATCACGGGGGGAACGGGCTCGCCGCTGAACCCGCTGGCCGTCCTCTGAGCGGGCCACGCGTCCGCGGCTAGGCGTCCTCGTATTCGTCGTGTCGGCGCCACCACTCATAGGGCTTGGTCTGCGGGTACCCGGCGGGCGAGTCCTCCCAGCTCTCCTGACGGCCGAGCGGCGTCAGGTCGAGGAACGTCCAGACACTGCCGAGAGCCTCGACCCCGCGGCTCGTCGTGAAGTACGTCCAGTCGACATTGAAGTCGCTCTCGAATGACGAGTACCACGGGATCGTCCAACCCATCCGCTTTCGGTACGCCTCGATCTTCGCGATCGGCGCGCGGGACACGAGCGCGAAGGACGCGTCGCGGGCATGGAGGTGGGCCAGATGGCCGATCTGGTCGACGAACATGGAGCAGCCGTCGCAGCCGACGTCCTGGTTCGGTCCGAACATGAAGTGATAGAGGAGCAGTTGCCTGCGCCCCTCGAACAGGTCGAGCAGCGAGGCCTTGCCGCCCGGCCCGTCGAAGACGTAGTCCTTGTCGATCCGGACCCTCGGCAGCCGACGACGCTCGGCGGCGAGCGCGTCTCGTGCCCGGGTGGCTTCCTTTTCCTTGGCAAGGAGCGCCTCCCGCGCTGCTTGCCACTCCGTCTGGGAGACGACCGGTGGAAGGTCCATGGCGCTCCTTTCAGTGGTTCGTCGAGTTCTCGACTCAGTCCGGGTACTCGTCCTTGCGCCAGGCGCGGGGCTCCTCGGGTTGCTCTTTCGGCGTTCGCTCGAGCAGGAAGGTGAAGTACGGCGCGACAAACGGGTCGGGCGCCGCCACCGTGTAGGTGTGGTAGACGGTTCCGTTCTCGCGAGCGAAGGCGATCCAGCTCGGGTTCTCGCGCATGCCGTCCTCGAGCTCGGCCCCGACCTGGTCTGACCACTCCTCGAGCCAGTCGGGCGGGTCGTCGATCAGCTGCTTGATCTCGGGCACCTCCTGCGCCTGCTCCTTCTTCAACGCCAGGCCGAAGTCGAAGGCGAAGTCGGTGTCGTAGGTGGAGACGTAGGGGAACTGCCAGCCCATGCGCTTCTTGTAGGCGGTCAGCCGCTCGATCGGCGCCCGCGAGAAGCAGATGAGCGTCACATCGCGGTGATTGAGGTGGACGAGCCCGCCGTCGAGCTCGTCGGCCAGGCTGCTGCAGCCGGGGCAGGCGCCTTTCGTGTAGGCCGGGCCGAACATGATGTTGTAGGCGAGGAGCTGGGAACGCCCGTCGAAGAGCTCGGCGAGCGTCTTCTTGCCCCCCTCGGTGTCGAACAGGTACTCCTTCTCGACGGGGACCCAGGGGAGATCGAGACGCTTTCTCTTAACCTCCTCGTCTCGCTCGGCCTGCTCGGCCTCGAGCTTGGCGAGCTCGTCCCGGGCCGCCTGCCATTGCTCGCGGGTGCCGATCTTGTGTTCGGGCATCTCCTTTCCCTCCTGTTGCTCGTGTGAACCGACACATTCGTCGGCTCGGACGCTACCGATCACGAACTGAGACGCGCGGCGACCCGGAAACTCATCGCAGCAGGCGCACGAGTAACGTCTCTCGCGATGCGCCTCCTGGACCGGACCCGAGCGGTGGTGGATCGGCTCGTCGCGTTCCTGGCGCTGGTTGGCGCGGACCCGCACGACGACGAGGACCTACGTGCTCGAAAGGCGCTGCTGGTCCTGATCTCGGTCTTGATCCTGCCGGTCGCTGCGCTCTGGGGCGCGCTGTATCTCGCGTTCGGATCCCCGGTCGGGGTGGTGCCGCTCGTCTACTTCGGCATCCTGCTCGGTGCGATCGCCGTGTTTTCGCGCACGCGCGACTTCCCGTGGCTGCTCCGGGTGGCCCAGATCGACATCCTGCTCGCGCCGACGCTGTCGATGATCCCGCTCGGTGGGTTTCTCGACGCGGGCGGCGTCGGCCTGTGGGGGATTCTCGCCCCGCTCGGGGCGCTCGTGTTCAGCAACGTCAGGTCGGCGGCCCGCTGGTACGTCGCGTACGTCGTCGTGTTCCTCGGATCGGGAATCGTGGGCGAGATCATCGGCCCGGTCTGGGAGCCGCTACCCGTCTGGTTCACGAGCACGATGCTGGCGCTGAACATCGCGGTCGGCGGCACCATCGTGTTCACGCTGCTCGCGGTGTTCGCAGGCCAGCGCCGCGCTGCCCTCGCAGCGCTCCGGCTGGAGCAGGCGAAGGCCGAGAACCTCCTGCTCAACATCCTCCCGCGCTCGATCGCCGACCGGCTGAAGGCCCAGGCGCAACCGATCGCGGATCAGTTCGGGTCGGCCTCGATCCTGTTCGCCGACGTCGTCGACTTCACACCCTGGTCGGAGCGTCTCCCGCCCGCCGAGGTGGTCGGCTACCTCGATCACCTGTTCAGTCGCTTCGACGACCTCGCGGAACGCCACGGGCTCGAGAAGATCAAGACCATCGGCGATTGCTACATGGCCGCCGCGGGAGTCCCGACGCCGCGCCCCGACCACGCTCGCGCTCTCGCGCTCATGGCGCTCGACATGCTCGACGCGATGCGCTCGGACGACGAAGTCGGGCGCCTCGGCCTCGAGCTCCGGGTCGGCATCAACTCGGGCCCGGTGGTGGCGGGCGTGATCGGCCGAAAGCGCTTCCTCTACGACCTCTGGGGCGACGCCGTGAATACGGCCAGTCGCATGGAGTCCCACGGGACGCCGGGGCGAATCCAGATCACCGGGGCAACCTACGAGCTACTCGCGGACGAGTTCGAGTGCGTGCCTCGGGGGACGATCACCGTGAAGGGAAAGGGCGAGGTCGAGACGTGGTACCTCGTCGGTCGACGGGGCGATGGCGCGTCGGCCGCCGACGAGGCACGCGAGCACACGCTCGCCGAACGAGGGCTCGAGTCCTCGTGACAGAAACCCAGACAGCCGGCGGCGGTGGCCGCCGGCTGTCCCTCCCGGAACCCTGAAGGGCCTTCAGCTCATGAGAATCTGGTCTCGGCGCCGGCGCGCGAACGTCGAAATCGGGCTCTGCTCGCCTCCATGTCCCTTGCGTGGGATCACGACCTCGAAGCGCGCCCCGTGCGGCACCGCAGGCTCGTATGCGCGCGAACCGGTCGAACAGGCGAGGAACGAAGTCACGCGGGACACCGTCGCCCCGATCCTCGACCACGAGACGGAGGTGCCGGTCCTCCCCGACCGCGCTGATCGTGACCGGCGGCTTGCCGTGCCGCAGCGAGTTCGCGACCAGGTTCGAGACCATACGATCCAGCGCTTCCGGATCCACCACCGCCTGCATGTCCGGCGGAACCGCGATCGTGACCGCCTCCAAGCGGATATCCACCAGCGAACGGACGAGCTCCTCGATCTTGGGCCGGAGGTGAACGGGCTCAGGCGAGATACGGATCGCCGCCAGGTCGAGGCGAGACAGGTCGAGCAGCTGTTCGGCCAGATTCCGCATCCGGGCGATCTGCTCTCGTAGCGCTTCTTGCAGCTCCAGGCGCTTCGGCCTCGCCAGCTCGTCGTCTCTCTTGTTCAACGTGACGGAGATGCCGTAGATGTTCGACAAAGGGGTCCGCAGCTCGTGTGTAGCGAGCGCGATGTACTCGGTCTTCAGAACGTCGAGCTCCTGCAGCTCTTCGCGGGCGAGAGCGTCTTCGAGCAAGGTTGCGGCCACGACGCCGACCGTCGCGAGCGCCTCCTCGTCGGTCTCGGTCAGTGAGACCGGGGCGGCGCGCGCGCCGCAGAGAAAGGCGAGACAGCGGTCCTCGCTGATCAGCGGGAGGACAAACGCAGAGGTGAGATCTCCAGCGGTAAGGAAGACGAGGCTCTGCGTCTCCTGCGCAAGGGAGATGCTCGCGGTCCGTTGTTGGTCGACACGCTCGGCCGGAGCGTCGCCGGCGAACGCGATCTGTCCGACCTCGTCGGCTTCGTCGTCGTATTGCACTGCCGCCACGGAGTCGAACTCGAACGTCTCCGCCACGGCGGCGCAGACGCGCTCGAGAAGAACCGAGGAGGTGGGACGACTGCGGCCCGCGATCGAAACGCGTCGGAGAGCCTCGAGCGTCTTCCCACGGCCCGGCGCGAGGCTGATCATTGGCTCGCCGCGAGCGCGGCCGACGTTCATCAGCGTGTAGGAGCGATCTCCGATCGAGAGTGTGGCCGACTCGGCACCGTCCTCGCTCAGCCAGGTCTCGACGACGTCGAGGACGCCCATGACCGCACGGGACTCCCATTCGGATTCGACGCAAACCTGGTTCCGTGATCGATCGAACGAGATCGACGACCTGTCGAAGATCCTCGCCAGCCGGTCCACGAGGGCGGGGACGCCCGTAGCGTCCTCGACCGCGACACGAATCTCGACCATCGGGCCCCTCCCAGGTTGGAAGCCTCATCGCCGACCGGGCTGTTGAGGTCGGCTGGAACATGCTCCAACCTGCTCTGCTGAGGGTGGACTGTTGGCGGCTCGCTTGTTCTGACCCGCCCGTACTCGACTGCGCCGAAGGTTATGGACGCGAGCGTTTGGGAACATACCAGGGAACCGTCAAACCGACAGATCGTGCTTGATTGGAGTTCGCTAAAATCCATCGTTCCTCGTCGCTCAGAGCGCCGGAGTGAAGCTGCTGGTCACGCTGACGATGGCTGAAAATTCGAGGATCGAACAGCCTCCCGATGGGCCTGCGAACGCCCGGATCGTGCCGAGCATGACCGAGGGCGAGCCGATGCATCTTCGTGTGCTGATTGCGAACGAGAAGCGCGATCGGCTCGAACTGCTCGCGCAGGTCGTAATCGGCCTCGGCCATGACGTGATCGCTCGCGAGATCTACGTCAAGGAGGTTGGAGCCGCCACCGAGAGGGAGCGGCCGGATGTGGCCCTCGTCGGTCTCGGCCTTAGCTCGGAGCACGCCCTCGACCTGATCACGGAGATCGTCCGTGAAGCCGCGTGTCCCGTGATCGCGTTGCTGCACGCGAAGGATCCTGTCTACGTCCGGGAAGCGGCGAAGCGCGGCGTTTTCGCCTACATCGTGGACGGCGACGCTGCCGAGCTGCAGAGCGCAATCGACATCACGCTGCAGCGCTTCGCCGAATACCAGAGCCTCCAGGGCGCCTTCGGCCGGCGGGCGCTGATCGAGCAGGCGAAAGGCATCTTGATGGCGCGGCACGCGATCGATGCCGACGGCGCCTTCGACATGCTCCGGGACCACTCGCAGCACAACGGCCGGAAGCTGGTCGACGTCGCGCAGGCGATCGTCGACAGCCATTTGCTGTTGCTAGTGCCGGCACAGGCCACGCCGGGAAGTCCCGAGCCGGCACAATAAGACGCTGGCGGCTTGACCTAGCTGCTCTTTGCGACGGCGTAGAGTCGCCATTCGCCGGGAATGCCCTTGAGCTCGTGCGAGCCGCGGTCTTCGAAGGTCAGTCCCGAGCCGGCGACGAGGTCTCTGACAGTCG
>VAXT01000203.1 GCA_005883245.1 Actinomycetota bacterium
CGAGGCGACGAAGCAGCTCAGCGAAAAGGTCCCGGACACGGCAGTCCTCATCTTCACGGCGTTCAGCGAGCGCAGCCTCCTCGGCCGCGGGCTCGAGTCGGGAGCGAAGGGCTACATCCTCAAGGAGGCCCCGCACCAGACGCTCTTGCGCGCGATCGAGAAAGTCTTCGCCGGCGAGGGCTACGTCGACCCCGCGTTGATGCCCGCGTTCCTGCCCGGCAAGGGCGAGGACATGCTGACGACGCGAGAGCGCGAGATCCTCCAACTGCTCGCGGACGGCATGTCCAATGCAGACGTCGCGGCGAAGCTGTTTATCAGCCAGGAGACCGTGAAGAGCCACGTGCGGCACATCCTCACGAAGCTCGAGGCCGACACACGCACGCACGCGGTTGCGATTGCGCTTCGCGAAGCGATCATCGACTGAGGCGCCGTTTGCAGCGCCGTGCTCAGGAGCCTTGGGTTAGCCCGAGAGCCTGTCTGAAATGACCGGTCGATTCATGCGACCGCCCACCAGGAGCGCGACAAAGGCCGGATCGCTCGTCGCGCTGGTCGTGGCCGGCGCGCTCGTCGGGGTGATCGGGATCGCGCTCGAGCTGGACTGGCTCATGCTGCTCGGCCTTGCCTTCGCAGTCACGGCCGCGGGCGCCATGCTTCTCCTCACCGAACGCCATCAGGACGAGTGGGTGGAGCAGGAGGTCCAGCGGCTCGAGTCAGAGCATTCGCGCCTCTCCGACCAGCTGATCACGGCGGAGCAGGAAGAGCGGCGGCGCCTCGCCCTCTTCCTCCACGACGGCCCCGTCCAGTCGATGTCCGGAATCGCGCTCATGCTCGACGGCGTCATCGACGCAGTCGAGGCGGGTCGCGACGACGAGGCGAAGCAGGTGCTCGGCTCGGCGCTCGAGAAGCAGCGGCAGACGATTCGCTCGCTGCGCGACCTCTCGTTCGAGCTGGAGCCGGTCGTGCTGCGCGACCAGGGCTTCGGGCCGGCCGTCCGCGCGCTCGCCGACCACCTGGGCATGTCGAACAGCATCCAGATCGATCTGGATGTCGAGGAGGCGGAGGAGCTGACCGAGCACGCCCAGGTCGCGATCTTCCAGATCATCCGCGAGGCGCTGCACCAGGCGATCAGGCGCGGCCCGCCCACGCGCATGTCCGTTCGCGTCGCAGAGGCTGCGGGCGGCATTGAAGCCGTGATCTCCGACGACGCACCCGGCGAGAGACGTCGCGCGAGCTACGACGAGATCGCCGAGCGGGCTCGTTCGCTGAACGGACGGTTGAGCGTCGACCCCGGTCCCAGCGGAGGAACCGCGGTCCAGATCGTCTTTCCGCCCTACAGAGTGCGTCGATAGACTCGGGCCGGATGGCCGCCCAGCCCGGACACTGTCTGTTCGTCTCCAAGCCGACCGGCTACGAGCTCGTGGAGCGTGAAGGCGAGCCGCCGGCCGTCGGGTCGAAGGTCGAGCTGGACGGCCAGGGACGCTGGGAAGTAAACCGGATCGGCCAGTCGCCGCTCCCGCAGGACCGCAGGCCATGCGCGTACCTCCTGCCTGCGACTAGCTGAGCGCTTCTTCGGCGGCGATCCGGGCGAAGACGAGCGCCGCCGCGAGGCCGCTCGAGTAACCGCCCGTCGCGATCCCGCCGGCGTCCGCACCCGCCGCGAACAGGTTCTCGACGCCGACGACGCGGCTGCGCGAATCGACGCGGATGCCGCCGAGGGTCTGCGTGACGGTCGCCTGGACGAGGACGGAGGTGAACGGCGGCGCCTCGCGGACGACCGCGCCCGCCGCGCGCGCCCGCTCGATCATGTCCGCGACCGTCCGTTCGCGCACCCGCTCCTGGAGCCGGTCCTCGTGGACGCGGTACCAGGCGCGCCCGCCCGGCCAGCGCGCGATCGCCTGTACAAGGTTCGTCTCCGACCATGAGATCTCGCCCTCGAATCGCTGTGTTCCGTCCTCGGAGACGACCTCCGCGAACTGGCCGTAGAGCTGGGACAGCGGGACGAACTCCGCCTCCTCGATCGGAATGCCGGCCGGCATGGCGCGACCGTAGAACTCGTCGAGGCCGGCTGTTGTTGCGCCGCCTCTCGCGAGCGCGAGGTCGAGCCCGTCGCCCGTGCTCCACGGGTTCCCGCGGACCGGCAGGGCAAGCTCCTGCGCGAGGCGGACGTGAAACCCGCCGCTCGCCAAGACCAACGGCCCCTCGGGCCATGTCCCGGGACCAGGTCCCAGGGCATGGCGCAACGAGACCTGTCCGGCTCGGCGCACCAAAGCATCGGTCAGCCCGCGCGTGTCGAAGCGCTTGCCGATCGTGCGCGGGTTTCCGGTCTCGTGCTCGAGCACCGGTGCGCCCAGCGACTCCAGCCACTCGATCCCCTCGTCGAGCTGCTCGACGATCACCTGCTGGAGGACTGGATCCCCAGCCGGACACTCGGCCCGGAAGCCCTCGAATGTCCGATGGCGCCAGATGACGCCGCTCGAGAGCAGCATCGAACCACCAGGGCGGTCGCCTTTCTCGAGCACGAGCGGCTCCGCACCGAGTTCCCGGGCCCGCGCCGCCGCCGCCAGCCCGGCCATCCCGGCTCCCGCGATGCTGAGGCGTCGCTTCGCGATGCCGCCCTCAGGATCCGTGGGCTCTGCCCGTGGATCCGTCTGAAATGACCCGTCGACCCGTCGGACGCAACCGGTGCGGCGCTGGGCCGGCTATTTGAGCGCGAACGTCGGCTTCTGCTCGACGTACTCGATCTTCACGTGCTCCGGCCCCCACACGAAGACCGCCAGCGTGTTCGGGGCGTCGACGACGTCGGCGACGTCCATCCCGGCCCGCTTCGCCTCCTCGAGCGTCTCGTCCGCGGAGTCGACAAGGACGGCCAGATGGTTGAGCAGCGGCTTCTCCGGATCGCCCGGCTCGCCGGGGTGGA
>VAXT01000204.1 GCA_005883245.1 Actinomycetota bacterium
CAAGCGTACTAGCGCGAAACCTGCGTTTACCGCAGCCGAGCCCGCGGACGTCGATGCACTGTCGATGCTTAGAGGGCCGCCGGCTCTTCCCGGCGGATGTCGGCCACCTGCGCCCCGGTCAGGCGAACGAGGTTGCCTGCCTTCAGCCGCACCGATCTGTCGTGCGAGCCGGCCTCGACCACGACCGAGTCGCGGCCGGCGAGCTGCTCGTCGACGAGCCCTGATCCTCGCGGCCGCCGAACGGCGGCACCGCCCCAACTCGAACTCCGGGTAGTCGCGGGCGAGGTCATCCTCGCTCGCCAGGCGTACCGTCTTGCCGCCCACGCCGAGCTCAGCGGCCACCTTGTGCAGGTCGATCCGCTCCGAGGCACGGCGCGAACGTTGCCTCTCGATGCGACCAAGACGAGCGTCTTTGCCACTTCCTCGGCCTCGACGCCGAGAGCCGCAGCCTCGTCAACCGCTCGCACGGTGTACGCGTGCTCCAGCACGTCGAACTCGAGCCCCGCCTCCTCAAGGAAGCCAACCACGTCCGCCATCGCTCCCCTCTTTTCGCACCAATCATCGCCGTCATCCACCGCGTACGCCTAGGCACGCCGCAGGCACCGGGTGCGCCCCAGACCCGGCGGCGTACTGCATTACTCTCTTCGAAATCATGAGTAGCAGCCGAGTGAGCGCCGACATTCCGGCCACTCCCGAACGAAGCGATTTCATCCGCGAGATCGTCGCCGCCGACGTGCGCGAGGGCAGGGTCTCGGACGTCGTGACCCGCTTCCCGCCCGAGCCGAACGGATACCTCCACATTGGCCACCCGAAGTCGATCGCGCTCAACTTCGGGATCGCGCAGGAGTTCGGCGGCCGCTGCCACCTGCGCTTCGACGACACCAACCCGATCAAGGAAGAGCAGGAGTACATCGACTCGATCCAGGAAGACATCCGCTGGCTCGGCTTCGAATGGGGCGAGCATCTCTACTTCGCCTCCGACTATTTCCACCAGCTCTACGACTGGGCCCTCTACCTGATCAAGGCGGGCAAGGCATATGTCGACGACCTCTCCGCCGACGAGATTCGCGAGTACCGCGGCACCCTCACCGAGCCGGGCAAGAACAGCCCCTGGCGCGACCGTTCGATCGAGGAGAACCTCGACCTGTTCGAGCGCATGCGCGCGGGGGAGTTTCCGGACGGCGCCAGAGTGCTCAGGGCGAAGATCGACATGGCCTCGCCCAACATCAACATGCGCGACCCCGTGCTCTACCGGATCCTGCACGCGACCCACCCGCGGACCGGCGACGAGTGGTGCATCTATCCGTTGTACGACTTCGCCCACGGCCAGTCGGACGCCATCGAGGGCGTCACCCACTCCCTCTGCACGCTCGAGTTCGAGGATCACCGGCCACTCTACGACTGGCTGATCGAGAACCTGCCGGTGCCTTCGCGCCCGCGCCAGTACGAGTTCTCCCGCCTCAACTTCACGTACACCGTGCTCTCGAAGCGCTTCCTGAGGCGGCTCGTGAGCGAGGGCCACGTGCGGGGCTGGGACGATCCGCGCATGCCCACGCTTGCGGCCCTGCGCCGGCGCGGCTTCCCGCCCGAAGGTCTGCGCAACTTCCTCGACATCGTCGGGCTCGGAGGCAAGGGCACGAGCGCCGCCGAAATCGAGATGCTCGAGCACGAGGTCAGGGACGTGCTGAATCGGAGGGCGCCGCGACGCTTCGCCGTCCTGCGCCCGCTCAAGCTCGTGATCGACAACTATCCCGAGGCGCAAGTCGAGGAGATGGAGGCCGTCAACAACCCGGAGGATCCCTCGGCAGGGACGCGCAAGGTGCCCTTCGCGCGAGAGCTCTGGATCGAGCGCGACGACTTCATGGAGAACCCGCCGAGCAAGTTCTTCCGCCTCGCGCCGGGCCGCGAGGTGCGCCTGCGCTACGCCTACCTCGTGACCTGCACCGACGTGGTGAAGGACGCAAGCGACGAGATCGTCGAGCTCCGCTGCACCTACGATCCGGAGACGCACGGCGGCGACGCCCCCGACGGGCGTCGGCCCAAGGCGACGCTGCACTGGCTCTCGTCGGAGCACGCCGTGCCCGCCGAAGTGCGTCTCTATGACCGTCTCTTCACCCGCCCCGATCCCGGCGCTGACGGCGACCTCTTCGCCGACCTCAACCCCGATTCGGAGACGGTGCGCGAGGAGTGCCTCGTCGAGCCCGAGCTCGCGGGGCTGCCGATCGGTGAGACCGTGCAGTTCGAGCGCCTCGGCTACTTCTGCCCGGATCCCGACTCGACGCCTGGGCGGCTCGTCTTCAACCGAACGCTCGGCCTCAGGGATACCTGGGCCAGGCTCCAGGCGCAGAGCCGCCGGCCATAACGACCCGTAGCAGCCGGTAGAGCACGAGGCCGCGGCGATTGACGCACCGATGTCGCGCAGGTCGTTTCAGCTTGTTGAGCTGGACTTCGCCTTACGTCAAGGTCGGCGTCCCCGGCTGACGACGAGCTTGATCGTCATGCCGGTGGCGACCAGTCTGCCAGTCCGCGCGGTTTGCTTGCTCACACGGAGCGAGCCTCGCGCCGGCAGGAACGGCCCGACCAGGACGCGGCGCTGCTCGCCGGCCTCAGCTGCTGTGGCGCCTGCGGCGGCGTCGCAGCGACAGGCGCTGCGCGAACACCCTGTCCCCGAGA
>VAXT01000092.1 GCA_005883245.1 Actinomycetota bacterium
AGCTCGGGATCCTTGGTCAGGTTTCCTACGAGGACGACTCGGTTGATGTTCGCCATTACTCCTCTCCTTCCAACTGTTCGCCGGAGCCAGGCTCGGGCCCGGCGCCGGATTCGGCAAGCGTCTCAGCGTACTCCGGCTCGCGGTCAGCGTTCGGAGGCGGTCCCGAGCGCGTTGCGCCGCGACTCGGCCGCCTGACTGCGAGGTGGCGCAGGACACCGTCGGTGATCTTGAGCACGCGCGAGATCTCGTCCAGCGTTCCCGGCTCGGCCTTGAAGGTCAGGAGGTGGTAGGTGCCTTCGGCCTTGTGGTCGATCTCGTAGGCGAGCCGGCGGCGTCCCCAGACGTCGTCGCTCTCGAAGGTCCCGCCTCCGCGCTCGACGAGCTCCCGCGTGCGCGTGACGATCTCGTTCTGCCGCTCCTCGGGAAGCTCGGCGTCGAACAGCAGCAGGATTTCGTAGTCGATCACGTTCCCTCTGGCCTCCTTCGGTCGTTATCCGGCCCTGCCGGCGAAGCCGCCAGGGCCTTTCCTGGTCGGCGTCGCAAGCGAGCGCCTTAGTCGGCCTCGTCCGGGGCTCGCCGCTCGGGAACGTGGCGGCGGGGGACGGGGCAGGTGCCGGGCGACACTGTAGCATCGGCTTCGTGCAAGGCCGGTTGGCCCTCCTGCTCGGCGGAGCCGTGGTCGCGGGAGGCGTCGCCTACCGTTTCCTCGTCCGCCGTCCGCCCGCGCCGATCGTGCCCGAGCCGCACGTCGAGGCGCTGAAGTCGAAGCTCGCGGAGTCGCGCGGCGTGGCCGAGGACCGCGAGGAATTCGAGGCCGCCGAGACGCCGGTCGACCAGGCCGAGAGCGTCCCGCCGGAGCTCGGGGACCGCCGCCGAAGCGTCCACGAGCGCGGCCGCGAGATGGCGGATCAGATGCGGAAGGGCTCTACCTCGGCGGAGTGAAGGCCGCGACGCCGGCGGTGAAGCCGCGCGCGATTTTCCACTGGTACGAGCTCGACTGCAGGCGGCGGCGCTCGGACGGGTTGGTCATGAAGCCGGTCTCGACGAGGATCGCCGGCACGTTCGCCCAGTTGAAGCCGGTCAGGTCGCTGCGGCCGCCGAGCCCGTTGTTCGCGGCTCCCGTCCCCGCGACGGCCGCGCGCTGAACGAGCCGTGCCGCACGCAGGCTTCGACTGAAGATGTCGTCGGTCCAGCCGCGGTGATACGACGGGTACAGCGTCGCCATCCCGTGTCGCGAGGCGTCCGTCGAGCCGTCCGCGTGGATCCGGAGCATCAGGGCCGCGTGGCGCCGGTTGCAGAATTGAGCGCGCGCGACGTTGCCGCCTGTGCCGTAGCGGAAGACCGGCCCCGTGCGCGTCATCGCAACCCGGTAGCCGCGCCGCAGTAGAAGCGCCCGCGTCTTCTTCGCGATCGCGAGCGCAACTGCCGCCTCGCCGGAGGCCCCGCCGCCGTCCTTGATCTTGTACACGCGGGAGCCGGGGCCGATCGGCTCCGTCTGGCGCCCGACGGCCGGCGGCGTCCCGTGGCCCGGGTCGAGACAGATCAACGCAGAGGCTACGGCGTCGACGATCATCGCGAGGCCATTGCTAGAGCGCCGCGCGCTCGGCGCTGCGCAGCCCGCGCCACCCCGCTTCGAGCAGCGATGTCGCCGGGTTGACGCTGGCGACCGAGTGCAGCCAGCCGTTGAGCAGCGCCAGCGGCACGTAGACGGGCGCGAAGAAGAGCGTCAGGAAGACCGGGAGCTGCATGATCGGCCCGGCCTGCACGGTGCGCAGCCGCATCGCGATCCCGCTCGCCCACAGCGTCCCGGCGAGGTTCACGATCAGCGCGAGCGCGTACAGCGCAACGAGGTCGACCCCGCCGCCGCCGACCTGCATCCCAACGGCGAGCGCGACGATGGTCAGGATCGTGGCCGTGACCGCCCAGCGTCCCGCGGCCGCCAGCGCGTAGCCGGCGACGATGCCGCTCCGTCGCGGAGCCGCGAGCAGCAGCCGCCGCGCGAACCCGTACTCGAAGTCGCGCGCGATCCCGAAGCCGGTGAAGACACCGCCGAACGCGGCCGACTGGAGCAGGACAAATACGAACTGGAAGGCGGTGTACCCGTTCGGGAAGTCGAAGCCGGGGATGTTGTCGACCCGCGACAGCCCGCCCGCGAACGCCGTGAAGAAGAAGAGCGGGAAGATCATCCCGGGGAGGAACAGCGATGGCGTCGTGAACACGTTGTGCAGCACGCGCCAGGCGACTGCGAACGCAACCGACCAGAAGGCGCCGCTTGCGGTGCCGGCATCAGGCCGGGCGGGCCTTGCCCGCGTGGCCGTCGGAGCTGACCGGTCGAACCACTTGGAAGCCCACCGAAAACGTCCCTTGGGGCGGCTGATCATGTGCGCGTCAACCTCAGCTGGAGGGCCCAGTTCGCCAGCACCATCGCCGCGGCGGCGAGCAGCCCGGCAAAACCGAACGCGAGCCCGAGCGCTTCCCAGTCCCAGCCCGTGATGATCAGGCTGCGCAGCCCCTCGATCAGGTACGAGATCGGGTTGAACGTGGCCACGGTCCGGAACCAGTCGGCCTCGATCAGGTTCCGCGGCAGGTTCATCGACGAGAGGAAGAGCCCGACGAAGAGGAGCGGGAACAGGCCCTGCACCGCCTCGCCCGACCCGGTCCGCAGCGCGAAGAAGGCGCCGAGTGCGCCGAACGCGATCGCGACCCCGGTGGCGAGGATGATCAGGACGATCCCGCCGACAATGCCCGATTCGAGGCGAACCCCGACGATCAGGCCGACCGCGAGGTAGTAGCAGTTCTGGATGAAGGCGAGGACTGCGATCCCGCCGAGCTGTCCGACGATCAGCGCGCCGCCACGCAACGGAGTCAGCGCCAGTCGGTTCAGGAACCCGGACTGGATGTCGCGCGCGAGATCGGTGCCCGCGTTCATCGTCGCGAAGAGCGCTCCCTGGATGAACGGGAACGCGAGGAAGAAGGCGAGGAACGAGTCCGACGGGAAACCCGGGATCTTCGTCGCGGGACTTAGCCCGGCCGAGGTGACCGCGAGCAACGCGGTCGGGAAGACGAACGGGAAGATGATGTTCGCCGGCTGGCGCGCTGTCCGCAGCACCGAGCGCCGTGCGACGTAGCCGACCTGGGCGAGCGCGCTCACGCTTCGACCTCGGCTTCCTCCTCCTCCGCGCCTTCGAGCGAACGGCCAGTCTTCGCGAGGAACACGTCGTCGAGGCTCGGCGCGTGCAGCGCCAGGTTCTCGAGCTTGATTCCCTCGGAGTCCAGCGCGCGGACGATTCCCGCGAGGTCCGAGACCCCGTGCTCGAGCCGCACCGCGACGCCCTTCGCGGAGCCGCCGGTGGGCTCGCCGAACCGCTCGAGGATGCGCGCGATCGCCTCTGGGGTGGCGCCGTCGGCGGGGGTCGCCTCGACCGTCGGCCGCCCGATCTGCGCCTTCAGCTGCGCGGGCGTGCCCTCGGCGACGATGTGCCCGTGGTCGATGATCCCGACGCGGTCGGCGAGTGCGTCGGCCTCCTCGAGGTACTGCGTGGTCAGGAAGACGGTCACCCCGTCCTCTCGCGCCAGTCGTGCGACCTCGCCCCAGAGCGCGCTTCGGCTCTGTACGTCGAGACCGGTCGTCGGCTCGTCGAGGAAGAGGATCGTCGGCCGATGGGCGAGCGCGAGCGCGAGGTCGAGCCTGCGCTTCATACCGCCCGAATAGCCGCCCACCTTCCGGTCGGCAGCGAGTGTCAGCCCGACCCGCTCCAGCAGCTCCTGCGAGCGGGCGCGGCGCTCGGAGCGGGGGATTCCGTGGAGTGCGCACTGGAGGTTGAGGTGCTCGCGGCCCGTGAGGAGGCTGTCGAGCGCGGCCTCCTGCAGTGCGGCCCCGATCGCGGTGCGGACCTTCGGCCCTTCCTTCACGATGTCGAAGCCCGCGACGCGCGCAGTGCCCGATGTGGGGGGCAGGAGCGTCGTCAGCATGTGCACCGTCGTCGACTTGCCGGCGCCGTTCGGCCCCAGGAAGCCGTAGATCTCACCCGGCTCGACGCGGAGGTCGATCCCGTCGACGGCCCGGATGCCTCCCTTGAATGTGCGGACGAGCCCTTCGGCTTCGATCCCGTGCGCTTGCGCCATTCGGCCGACTCTACCGACGCGCTCCCCGGTCGCCGATCAGGCGCGCGTTGTGAGACATCCTGGACTGCGGTCGGGCGCTAGGCCGCGACGGGCTGGTTGTGCTGCGTCACCTCGACGAGACCCGCCAAGAGCTCGGTCACCGCGGCGCCGATGTTCTCGTCCGTCAACTGCAGGTCGGGGTCGAAGCGCTCCCAGGCGGTCGGGACCGCGACCTCGGGCTGCTCGAGAACGACCGCGCCGGGGAAGAGCAGCGCGTCTCGTACCTGCTGCTGGGCGCGGCGCGTCCCGCCGCGGCCGCTCGAGGCGCCCATGATCGCCACGGGCTTCCAACGCAGCACGGACGCGAGTGCCGGGCGCGAGAGCCAGTCGATCGCATTCTTCAAGACGCCGGACGTCCCACGGTTGTACTCGGGCGTCGCGAGCAGGAGGGCGTCGGCCTCCGCGACCGCAGCGCGGAGCGCCGCCACCGGCTCGGGATCGCCGGCCGCCTCGACGTCGTCGTTGTAGAGCGGGATCGCGGACAGGTCGAAGACCTCGATCTCCGCAGCGGGCGGCGCGAGCTCGGCCGCAGCCCGCAGAAGCGCCGTGTTGTAGGAGCGCTCCCGCAGGCTGCCACTGATCCCGAGGATCTTCGTCACGAACGGATCGCAGTGATGTCGGCGGTGATCTCGACCCGAGTCGGGCCCCACTCGATGTCGCCCTGGACGCGGAAGAGCGTCTTCTCGACGCCGTCGGCGTCCTTGCCCGTGGCCTGGAACTTGGCGTCCAGCTCGACCGGGAGCGCAACTTCCTTGACGGTCAGCTCGCCGGCGATCGTGTGCCGGTCGCCGTCGACGTGCTCGATCCGCGAGGACTTGAAGCGAATCTCGGGGAACCGGCTCGTGTCGAGCAAGTCGCTCGAGCGCAGGTGCGCGTCGCGCTGCTCGTTGTCGGTGAGGACGCTCGGCGTGTGGACGACGCCCTGCGCCGACTGCTCCTCGCCGCCCTCGACGGTACCCTCGAACGACGTGAACCGGCCGCTGATCGACTTCATCATCGAGTCGGTGTCGACGACGTCGAAGCGGATGCTCGAGTGCACCGGGTCGACCGTCCACGTCCCTGCGGGGATGAGGGTTGAGGTCTCTGTCTGGATTGCGGACACTTGGTCTCCTTCCCTACGTAGTGCTAATATTTGTGCGCTCAATAGTTGAGCGATCAAGAGAATAGCGGAGAATGATTGAGTAGTCAAGTAACTGATCTGAGAGGCATCGAGCTCGAGGCGTGGATCAACTTCCTGCGCGCCCACGCGGCCGTGACGCGGCAGTTCAACGCCGAGCTGCTCGCGACCCACGAGCTGACGATCAACGACTTCGACGTGCTCGCCCAGCTCTCGCGCGCACCCGAGCAGGCGCTGAAGCGGGTCGACCTCGCCGAGAGCGTGCTCCTGACGCCGTCCGGCATCACGCGCCTCCTGAAGGGGCTCGAGGATGCGGGCTGGGTCAGCAACCGGCCCTGCGCCGAGGATGCCCGGGTGACCTACGCGGTGCTCACGCCCGCGGGGAAAAAGAAGCTCGAGCAGGCGCGGAAGACGCATGTCGCGAGCGTGCGCGCGCTCTTTTCCGAGCGGTTCGAGCACGACGAGCTCGAGACCCTGGCGTCGCTGCTCGAGCGCTTGCCGCAACGCGACACTTCGTGCGATTGATCGAGCTTCGTCCCATGACGCCGGAGTTCCTCGAGGCGCTCCTCGAGGGCGACCGCGAGCGCGCGTCGAAGGCTCTCGACGTCGAGCTGCCCGACGGCTTTCCGCGTGAGGGCGTCACGCGCTTCTTCGCGCTCCGGCTGCGCCAGATGCAGCAGGACGAAGGCTTCCGCGAGTGGTGCCCGCACGCGGTCGTGCTCGACGGACAGATGATCGGGCACGCCGGCTACCACGGCCCGCCGGGCGTGAACGCGAACCAGAGCCCGGACGCGGTCGAGATCGGCTACACGATCGAGGAACCGTGGCGCGGCAGCGGGTATGCGACCGCGGCGGCGACGGAGCTCCTGCGCCGGGCCGAGGAGCGGGGTGTCCGCCGCTACGTCGCCTCGGCGACCCCGGACAACGAGCCCTCGCTCGCGATCATCCGCAAGCTCGGCTTCAGGCAGACGGGCGAGGCGATCGACGAGGAGGACGGGCTGGAGCTCGTCTTCGAGCTCGAACGCTAGGCGTGGGTTGACGGAGCAGCTGATCTCACGGTTGAGCCTGCAGACACCCGCCGACTACGAGCAGGGCGCGCGTCTCGCCTTCGGGAGCGCGAACGGCCGGCGCCAGGTTGGATCGGATGCGCCCGAGCGCGACCGGATGAGAATCCGCTCGCGCGTGCCGTCCGGGCGAATCGCCACGACGGCGGTGCTCGAGTCGACCACGCGCGCGAACGCGATCACACGTCCGCTTGGCGACCACGCGGGACCCGTTTCGGAACTGTGGCCAGAGGTGACCATGCGTGCGTCCGCACCCTCGACCCCGATGACGGCGATCTGCCCCGTATCGGACAACGGGCCGCCGTACGCGACGTAGGCGATCCGCGAGCCGTCCGGCGACCACGCGGGCTCCGCCGCCGACCCGACGAGCAAGCGGCGACCGCTTCCGTCGGCATTGACCACGAAGACGCGATTCGAACCGGCTTGACTCGGTCTATCGATCTCCAGCCGGTCGGCATAGGCAAGCCGGCGGCTGTCGGGTGACCATGTCGGCCCGCTCGCGACGTTCCTCCCCGTCGAAATGGAGGTGAGCGTTCGCCCACTCCGGCTCGCCACGACGATCCTCGAGGCCGGGGCGCCTGCGGCGTAGGCGATGCGGCTTCCGTCGGGCGACCACGCCGGGTCAGCGCCCAGGGAGCTGAAGCGGCGCATGATTCGCCCTCTGGCGTTGGCAACGACGATCTTCCCGCCGCGCACGAAGGCGACGAACCGCCCGTCCGGAGACCATGAGGGTGCACGCGCCTCTCCGGCGAGGAGGCGCACACGTCGCGAACCGTCGGGCCGCATGAGACACAGCCCGCCGTGGGGCCCGGCGGAGTACGTCAGCAACGAGGTCGGTGTGCGCGCCGAACCCGTGGCGCCGGCGAGAGCGAGCGACGTCCCGAGTACGCCGAAGACGAGGAGCTGCCTCATCTCACCCGGAGCGTACCCGGGCTCTGGTTCCGGAAACGCCACGGGCCCGCCGGGGCGGGCCCGTGAACGAAGCGTCGAAGATCCGGTTTACCTGCAGCTTGGGAACTTGAACGCGCCGATGCGTGTCCGCCACGGCCTCGTGTCGGCCGGGGTTCCGGACTCTCGGTAGTACTCGTTGATGTAGTAGAAGGTGCAGTCGTCGCGGGGGTCGACGTTCAAGGACGTGTAGTCGCCCCAGCGTGAGTTGGTGGTCGTCTGGACGCCCGACCCGTTCTGCAGAACGGCCTCGCCCTGGCCCAGCTGGCCGAGCGGATCGCTCGGGGCACGCCCCGCATAGCGGATGCCGCCATACACATCCGTTCCGTTGACGACGCTGTAGCCCGCGGCCATGTTGCCGAACTTGTCCTGCGCAACGCTGCCCATCCAGCGGTGAACGCCGTCGTTCGGCGCATAGGTCCCCTGCTGGTACACAACCGGGTCTCGAGGGTTCCGGATCTCGTACCAGCGGACTCCTGCGATGCCGGGCCGCGCCTCGACTGACTGATTCGTGACCAGCGACTCGTACGTCTTGAAGTTCCGGTACTGCAGCCGGTAGGTCGGCCGTTGCCGGTACGAGAGGATGTCGAGGTACTGATCGGGATCGGTGATGCCCGGCTGCGGCAGGCAGTCGCGGCTGCCCGGCGAGCAAGGGAAGTTCGAGTCGAACTCGTCCACCGGCAGACTCATTGCGTCGAAGGTCGAACTCTCTGGGTGCGCGAAGTCGACGTCGGCTTGGAACCAGTTGATGGCGTCGAACGGTGCTCCGTAGACGTAGTCGTCGTCCATCGTCCCCGCGAGGTACTCGGGGCTGCCGGGCGGTGGCATTCGCTTCCCATCCTGGTCGGCGGGCAGGATCCCGTCGCCCAACAGGTAGAGCGGATCGATGCCGTCGACGAGGTGGAACGAGACCACAGTCGGGTTCGGGTCCCCCTCGACGAGCTGGTGTCGGTTGATCGCGTACACGCCGATCTGGTACTCGGTCGTCGGCCCGAACTCACGAGTAGTGATGTAGAGCCCGTCCCCGAAGACTCCGTACTTCGGGTAGTCGGGGAAGAACGCGCCGGTCGAGAACGCGTAGCGGTAGTACGACCCGAGTGGATCATCGGTCGTCGAGACCGCCACGCAGTTCCAGAATTCGTCCGGTCCCTGCGACGTGAACTGGCTCAGGATCCAGCGATTCGAGGTCTCGTCGTAGTTGACGATTCCGTCGCCGCTCGCCCCCGCGCAGTCAGGAACGCTGAAGCCCTGCCAGAGCGTCCCGGTGGGAACGGGCCCGAACTGCAGCGCCCCGCTCTTCGAGTAAACGGCGTAGGTCAGGTTGACCATCGCGACGTAGTTGTGCTGGCCGACGTCTCCAACCGGGTCCGGCGGATTGACGCGGCGATTCAGGAGGAGGAAGTTGTCCTCGTTCCGTGGGCCCTCGAACGTGAACAGCGGTGAGGGCATCGCGCTTGGGCTCATCTGAGTCTGGAGCGCTCCGTCGCGCTCGTGTGCAGCGTTCGCGACCCGGCCCACGAGGCTGCGGTCCCTCGGGGCGCTGCTCCCCCGAGCTTGTTGAATGGAGCCGGGTGCTGCGAGCATCGGCATGTCGCGCAGAGCCGGGCTCACGTCGAATGCGACCGCGCTCCCGACGGTCGGACGCAGCGGGCCGAGGCCGCCGGAGCTTGCGAGGGCCGGCCCGGCCGCGAACACAAGGGTTGTCAAAGCCGCCGCGAACACTGCCGCGACGAGTCGAGGTTTGGTCATGACTCAACTCCTCCCCTTTGAGTGAGCGTGAACAGCTATCCCAACACATACGGATTTCCGACGAGGGAGTAGCCGCACTCGCTCGCGCCCGGGGACGAGCGGCCGACATCGGGGCCCGTCGTTCAGACGAGGAAGTAGACGAGGAACGTGAGGGTGAGCACGATCGCCACGGCGAGCGTGACGACCAGCATCACGCCACCGAGGACGATCGGCATGCTCTCGTCGTCCTTGCCTCGCGCGGCCCTGCGGTAGAGCCGTTTTGGCGTCTGGACAAGATCGGTCATACCGATACTTGTTCCCGATCGAAAAGCGAGCTAATCAGGCGTGCTGCACGACCGGAGCGCTCTCTTCGGCCTGCGGCGCGAGTGCGAGCGGGAGCTCCACCACGAAGGTCGAGCCCTCGCCCTCCTTCGAGGTGACCGTGAGCAGGCCGTCCATCCTGCGCACGAGCTCGCGGCAGATGTAGAGGCCCAGGCCCGTCCCGCCGACGCCGCGCGAGAGCTGCGGATCGACTCGGTAGAACTTGCCGAAGATCCGCTGCTGCTCGCCGTGCGGGATGCCGAGGCCCTCGTCTCGGATCGAGACGCTGAGGCTCGTCCCGTTCGGCTCGACACGCAGCTCGACCGCGCCTCCGTCCGGGGAATACTTGACCGCGTTGTCGACGAGGTTGATCAGCACCTGGCGCAGCTTGTCCTCGTCGCCGGCGACGAACGACCCAGGCTCTGCCGCCACGACCTCCAGCGTGACGTCCTCCCGCTCGGCGAAGCCGGCGCGCATCCGCTCGACGACCTCCTGCGCGAGGCGGGCGACGTCGAGCCGGTTCGTCTGCAGCTGCAGGCGGCCGGAGTCGATCCGGTTGGCGAGCAGGATGTCCGCGGCCACGCGCGAGAGCCGCTCCGACTCCTGCGCGATCACCTGCAGCAGGCGCCGCTGCTTGTCCTCGTCGATCTCGATGTCCTGGCGGAGCAGTGTCTGCGCCGAGCCGTAGATCGCGGCCAGCGGAGTGCGCAGCTCGTGCGAGACGGTGGCCACGAACTCGCCCTTGAGCTCGTCGAGCGCCCGCTCCTCGGTCAGGTTCCGGAACGCGTAGACGACGCCGTCCTCGAACGCCACACCGGAGATCGAGAGCCAGACCTCGCGGCCCTCGATCACGAACGGAAGGGTCCTGGCGTTGGTGCTCCCCGGGCCGGGAACCGACGCGACGGGGATCGTCGGCCCAATCGCCTGCCAGTCCGGCAGGACGTCGTCCGCGCGCTGCCCGAGGACGGCGCTCGGCGTCAGGCCCGTGATCGCCGCTGCGGCTGGGTTCCAGTGCTGGATCACGCCGGTGTCGTCGACGAGGAAGACGCCGTCGTCGACATGCTCGAGCACGCGGGCGTGCCGCTCGAGCGCGAGGCGCTGGCGCTCGACTTCCCGGTCGAGCCGGCGCATCCCGATCGCTCGCTCGAGCGAGGCGATGAAGTAGTCGCGGTCGATCGGCTTCGCCACGAAGTCGTATGCGCCGCCGCGGAGCGCCCGGACGGCGAGATCGTGCTCGCCGTGGCCGGTGACCAGGAGCGTCGGTGTGCCCGGCCGGACCTTGCCGATCGCCTCGAGCAGAGCGAGGCCGTCCATCCCGGGCATCTTGATGTCGGTCACGATCGCGTCGTAGTCGACCTCCTTGATCCGCTCGAGGGCGTCTGTCGCGGTCTCCGACGTGTCGATCTGGACGCCGTCCATGCGCAGGAGGATCGCCTGGGGCAGCGCCTCGAGCAGCGCGACGTCGTCATCGACGAGCAGGATCCGCACGCCGTTCATCGGAGCAGCTCCTCTGTCACGTCGTCTCCGATCCTGGGCATCTCGACGGTGAAGGTCGCTCCGCCCCCGGGCGTCCTCGAGAGTGAGATTTCGCCGCCGTGCTCCTTGACGATGCTGTACGTGATCGAGAGCCCGAGGCCGGTCCCCGTGCCGACCTCCTTCGTCGTGAAGAACGGATCGAAGACGCGCTTGGCGATATCGGTCGGGATTCCAGGCCCGGTGTCCGAGAAGACGATCCTGATCCGGTCGCGATCGAGCGACGAGACGATCCGGATCTTCTTCCGCTCCGCCGGCACCTCCTCGAGCGCGTCGCGCGCATTCGTGAGCAGGTTGATGAACACCTGTTCGAGCTGGATCGGATTGCCGTGCAGGACGAGCTTGTCGGGACACAGATCGAGCTCGACGTCGATCCCACGGAGCCGCAGCTGCTCCTGCATCAGCGACAGCGCCCGCTCGATGACCTCGTCGACGTCGACCGGCTCGAACGTCACGGGGGCTGCGCGTCCGAAGGTTCGGAGGTGGGTGATGATCTCCGTCGCCTTCCGCACCTGCTCCATCGCCTTGCTCAGGTCCTCGAGCGCGGCTTCCGTGCCCAACTCGCCCATGTGCAGGCGATCGATCATGTTTCCGACGTAGAGCCCGATGTTGTTCAGCGGGTTGTTCAGCTCGTGCGCGACCCCCGTCGTCAGCTCACCGAGCGTGGCCAGCTTGCCGGCCTGGACGAGCTGCTCCTGCTTGTCACGAAGCTCCTGCTCCCGGCGCTCCATCTCCTGCGTCGTCGAACGCAGGTCGCCCATGATGTGGATCATCGCCTTGCGGCTGTCCTCGAGCCTGAGGTTGGACCGATGCGAGTCCTTGAGGATGTGCAGCATTGCCTTGCGCTGGTCGCCGAGCCGGCGGTTCGACTCGTTCAGGTCGCCCATGATGTGGATCAGCGCGCGGCGCCGCTCCTCGGCCTGGCGCACGCGGAGCTGGAGCTCTTCGATCTGCTCTTCGAGGGCCGCAGCCTCGCCGCCGCGGCGCTGTGCCTGAGGCTCCGCAGCCATTCCTCTAGGCGCCGTCTGCCCTGAGCGTCTTGACCTCGTCCTGGAGGCCCTCGAGCTCTTTCTCGAGGGCGATCATCTTCAGCTCGCGACCGACGACGACCTCCTCGAACTTCTCCAGGTCGAGGATCTTCTCCTGGAGCTCCGTCTTCGACTGCTCGAGGTCGTGCACGACGGCTTCGTACTCGCGCATGTCCCTGAGGACGCCGATCGCGCCGATCACGCGCCCATCCACGTCGCGTAGCGCGGAGGCGTTGAGTGAGGTGGGGATGACCTCGCCGGTCGCGGCCCGTGGGTTGAGCCGTGCGTTGCGGGTGACGCCGCGCTCGACGACCTCGCGCAGCGCGGCGGTGAACTCGCGGGTCTCCTCCTCGCTGATGAAGCGAGAGAGCGACTGCTCGACGACCTCGTCGCGGCGGAAGCCGAGCAACTCGGAGACGGCGTCGTTCGCCTCGAGGATCTTTCCTTCGAGGTCGGAGACGAACACGGGGTCGGGCGCGTTCTTGATCAGGCTCTCCGCGTAGGCGCGCGCCTTGTCCAGCTCGCGCATGTCGCGAAGCACCCCGATTGCCCCGATCACGTTCCCGTCCGCGTCACGCAGGGCGGAGGCGTTGAGGGAGGTGGGGATGACCTCGCCGGTCGCGGCCCGTGGGTTGAGCCGTGCGTTGCGGGTGACGCCGCGCTCGACGACCTCGCGC
>VAXT01000229.1 GCA_005883245.1 Actinomycetota bacterium
CATCTGCTTGGCCGAGCGCGGGTGCAGGGTCAGCGACGCGGCGCCGGCCTCGACGAGCTGCGGCCCGACGTCGAGACAGGTTCGCGAGCTGTTCGCGAGCCCGCGGCGCATCTTCACGGAAACCGGGAGCGAGATCGCGCTTGCGACGGCGTCGACGATCGCGCATGCGCGCCCCGGCTCCTCGAGACAGTGGGCGCCCGCGCCGGTCTTCGTCACCTTGCGCACCGGGCAGCCGAAGTTGATGTCGACGATGTCCGCGCCCGCGTCCTCGACCATGCGGGCCGCCTCGGCCATCACGGCCGGCTCGGCGCCGAAGATCTGAACCGCGAGTGGATGCTCGTCGGCGGCGATCCGCAGGTAGCCGAGGGTGCGCTCGTTCTGGTGCGAGAGGCCCGCGCAGCTGACCATCTCCGAGCAGACGAGCCCGGCGCCGAAGCGCCGCCCCTGCCGGCGAAAGGCCTGCACGCTCACTCCGGCCATGGGCGCGAGGACGAGGCGGGACGGGATCTCCACGTCGCCGATTCGCCAGGATTCGCGCAGATCTACCTGCATAGAGGCCGAATCGTACCCGCGGATCCGGAGTTTGACGTTGGCCGAGGGGCGAGGTACCATGCGCGCTTCGCGACGGCGCATTGCGCCGCGCATTTTTTCTGAGGAGGCACAAAAAGTGAAGGAAGTGATCCTCACTCCTGAGGGCTACAAGAAGCTCAAGGAGGAGATCCAGTACCTGTCGAACGACAAGCGTCGTGAGGTTGCGGAGCGGATTCGCGTCGCGCGGCAGTTCGGCGACATCGCCGAGAACTCCGAGTACGACGACGCCAAGAACGACCAGGCGCTGCTCGAGCACCGCATCGCGGTCCTCGAGGAGAAGTTCGCCAACGCGCGGGTCATCTCCAAGAAGGACGTGGCCAAGGACGTCGTCTCAGTCGGCTCGCACGTGAAGCTGCGGGACGTGTCCGCGAAGGAGACCGTCGAGTACCACATCGTCGGCTCCGCCGAGGCGAACCCGTCCGAGAACAAGCTCTCGAACGAGTCGCCGGTCGGCAAGGCGATCCTGGGCAAGAAGAAGGGCGAGACCGTCGAGGTGCAGACGCCTCGCGGCAGGGCCCTGAAGTACAAGATCCTGGATATCAAGGCCGCCTGACCGAGAAAAGTCCGGCCGGCGCTGCGCGCCGACCATGACGACTTATCTCGGATGCCTTGAGCCCGGCGCTTCTGAGCGGAGGCGAGCAGAGCCCGCCTCCGCGGCGATGAGGCTCCGCGTGTGTGACAGGGTCTGACCCTGTTTTAAGGGGTTGCCGCTTAGACTCGCGCGCTATGGCTCTGCCCAAGAGATTTCCGGATCGGGAGGAGATTGCAGCTCTCCGGGTCGAGGCCGATCGCGTTGAGCCTGGCGAGGAGGCCGGCGAGCCTCGGCGGGTCGCCGGACGGGTTATGGCTCGCAGGGACATGGGGAAGCTCGTCTTCCTCGACCTCGTCGACCGCTCGGGGAAGATTCAGTTGCTCGTAGCCGAAGATCGGGCCGGGCCGGTCGACCTCGACCTCGGGGACATCGTCGGCGCGACCGGGATCCCCGCGAAGACGAGGCGCGGCGAGGCTTCGCTCGCGGTGACCGAGCTCGAGCTGCTCGCGAAGATTCGCCGGCCTCTGCCGGACACCTTCCACGGTGTGACGGAGACCGAGACGCGCTACCGGCAGCGCTACCTCGACCTGCTGATGAGCGAGGAGTCGCGCCGCGAATTCGAGGTGCGCGCCCGCATAGTCGCCTCGATCCGCCGATACCTAGACGACCGCGGCTTCGTCGAGGTCGAGACGCCGATCCTCCAGCCGCGCTACGGCGGTGCGCTCGCCAACCCGTTCGTCACGCACTCGAACGAGCTCGACCAGGACCTCTACCTGCGCATTGCGACCGAGCTCTACCTCAAGCGCCTCATCGTCGGCGGCCTCGAGCGCGTCTACGAGCTGGGCCGCGACTTCCGCAACGAGAGCGTGTCCTACAAGCACGCGCCCGAGTTCACCATGGTCGAGTGGTACGAGGCCTACGCGGACTACGAGGACACCATGCGCCGCATCGAGGAGCTCGTCGAGACCGCCGCGCGCGAGACGATCGGGACGACGAAGGTCACCTTCCGCGGGCATGAGGTCGACCTCGCCGCGCCGTGGAAGCGCGTCAAGCTCGTCGAGCAGCTCGAAGAGCGTGGGCTCTGGACGCGCGATGAGGACGAGCTCCGCAGGCTCCTCGACGAGCGCGGCGTCGACACGAGCGCCAACGACACCTGGAGCAAGCTCGTCGACCACGCGCTCAGCCACCTCGTCGAGCCCGATCTGATCGAGCCGACGATCCTCCACGACTACCCGGTCGAGGTCTCGCCGTTCGCGCGCCCCACGGACGACGACCCGTCGATCGTCGAGCGCTTCGAGTTCTTCGTCGGCGGGATGGAGCTCGGAAACGCGTTCACGGAGATCAACGATCCCGACGAACAGGCGGAGCGCTTCGCCCAGCAGGCGGCGGACGCGGCCGGTCAGCAGGGCGACCCGGACTACGTCGAGGCCCTCGCGTACGGCATGCCTCCGACAGGCGGGCTCGGGCTCGGGATCGACCGGCTGGCGATGGCGCTCACCGGCAAGGAGAACATCCGCGACACGATCCTCTTCCCCGCGCTTCGTGAGCGGGACTAACGTTCGCCGACT
>VAXT01000208.1 GCA_005883245.1 Actinomycetota bacterium
GGAGACTGAGTCCGCGTTGTCCACGACGTGCTCGTTCGTGACGATGTGCCCGTCGGAGTCGATCACGAAGCCGGAGCCCTGGGCCTGGGCCTCCTGGTTCCCCATCGGCGTCTGCTGAGGCGACGAGACCGTGATCTCGACCACGCCCTGGTACGTCTGGCGGTAGATCTGGCCGGGCGTGAGCCCGTTGCTGTCGGCCGTGGGCTGTGAGCTCTGGACGGGCACCTGCCGCACGACGGTCTTCGTCGATGACGGATGAGCGACCGAGTAGGTGACTGCGCCGGCACCCGCGCCGAGGGCGAGGGTGCCTAAGAGGATCATCGCGATCATCGGTATGCGGGAGCGCTGCTTCATCTCATTCCTTTCAGAATTTGCTTGCCCCCATCACAGCACCAAAACACCTCGGCGTGCCTGAAAGCGGGCTAAGAGTTCCGTTAAGGAATGATTTTCTTAGTCAGCGTTCAGAGTCCTCAAGCAACAATTGGCCCATGAAGATCCTCGTGGTCGACGATGAACGTGCCGTGCGCGAATCCTTGCGCCGCGCACTCGAGCTCGAGGGGTACGAGATCGAGCTCGCCGCGGACGGGAACGAAGCGCTCTACCGGCTCGAGGCGGCCGAAGAGCCGGACGCGGTGATCCTCGACGTCCTCATGCCGGGCGTCGACGGGCTCGAGGTCTGTCGGCGGTTGCGGGGGGCCGGCAGCAAGCTCCCCGTGTTGATGCTGACCGCTCGCACCGAGGTCGAGGACCGCGTGGCGGGGCTCGACGCGGGCGCCGACGACTACGTGTCCAAGCCGTTCGCGCTCGAAGAGCTGCTCGCCCGCGTACGAGCCCTTCTGCGCCGGACGGGCGACTCTGACGGCGAGGTCGTGCGCTTCGCCGACCTCGTGCTCGATCCAAGCACGCGCGAGGTGGCGCGCGCCGGGCGTCCGATCGAGCTCACCCGCACGGAGTTCTCCCTGCTCGAGCTCTTCATGCGCAACCCCCGCCAGGTGCTGACGCGCACGATCATCTTCGAGCGCGTGTGGGGCTACGACTTCGGCTACGCGTCGAACTCGCTCGACGTGTACATCGGCTACCTGCGGCGCAAGACCGAAGCCGGCGGCGAGACTCGTCTGATTCAGACAGTTCGCGGCGTCGGCTACGCACTGCGGGAGTCATGAGCTTCCGCGCACGCTTGGCTCTCGTCGCGGCGGCGGCTGTCGCGCTGGCCGTGGTCGTCGCCTCGGGCGTCGTGTACGTCGTCGTCAAGGGCGAGCTCTACTCGAGCGTCGACGCGTCGCTGCGGAGCAGCATGGAGCACATCCAGCGCGGCCCGGTCTTCGACTTCACGGAAGGCCCGCCGCAACCCGGCGTCTTCGGCGGGTACCCGCAGGCGGTGCGGCAGGACGGCGTCACATGCTGCAAGCGTGAGGGCGAGAGCCTGACGTTGCCCGTGACGGAGCACGACCTCAACGTCGCACGCGGCCGGAGCGACACCTACTACACGAACGCGCGCGTCGGGGGCAACCACGTCCGGATCATCACGTTCCCGTATCAGACCGGCTTCGCCGTGCAGATCGCGCGCCCGCTCGACGAGACGGATCACGCGCTGTCGCGGATCCGCTGGCTCCTCATCCTGATCGCGACCGGCGGGGTCCTGATCGCGGGCGGCCTCGGACTGATCGTGTCCCGTGCGGCGCTGACACCTGTCCGGCGGCTGACGAAGGCGACCGAGACCGTGACCGAGACCGGCGACCTCTCCGAGCGCATCGAGGTCGAGGGGAAGGACGAGCTCAGTCGGCTCGCGAGCAGCTTCAACACGATGCTCGGCGCCCTCGAGGAGTCCACGCGCGCCCGCAGTCAGCTCGTCGCCGACGCCTCGCACGAGCTGCGCACCCCGCTCACCAGCCTCCGCACGAACATCGAGGTGCTTGCGAGCGACCGGGAGCTTCCCGCCGGTGAGCGCGAGCGGCTCCTTTCCGACGTGGTCGAGCAGCTCTGGGAGATGACGACGCTGATCTCGGAGCTGATGGAGCTCGCCCGCGGCGAGGAGCATGCGGGCAGGCCCGAGGACGTGCGCCTCGACCTCGTCACCGCCGAGGCGGTCGAGCGGACGAAGCGCAACCGCCCGGGCGTTTCGTTCGAGACCGACCTCGAGGAGTCGCTCGTCCACGGCTTCCCGGAGACGCTCGACCGGGCGCTCGGCAACCTGCTCGACAACGCGGCCAAGTGGAGCCCGCCGGACGGGGCGGTCGAGGTCGCGGTACACGGCGCAGAGGTCACCGTCCGAGACCACGGCCCGGGCATCGACGAAGAGGACCTGCCGTATGTCTTCGACCGCTTCTACCGGGCACGCTCGGCCCGCGGGCTGCCGGGCTCGGGGCTCGGGCTCGCGATCGTCCGCCAGGTCGCACAGGCGCACGGCGGGACAGTCGTCGCCGAACGGGCCGAGGGCGGCGGAACGCTGATGCGCTTCAAGCTCAACGGCGCGGCCGAACCAAACTCTTAGCCGGCGCTTAACCGCCGTTTACCCCGCTCTCAGGGTGGTCCGGTTCCATGAGCCGCATGCCCAAATCCGAGTCAACACCGCAGCGGTCGCGCATCGCAGCCGCGAAGGAGCGCGCCGGGAAGGCGAAGACCGTGCTTGTCGCCACGGCCGTGATCGCGTTCTTCGGCGCGATCGCGGCTGAGCGCGGCGCGCACCACTCGACCTCGAGCGGCACGCAGCCCACCGCCTCCTCGGACGAGTCCGACGACTTCGGGTTCTTCGACGATGGCGGGCTCGCCCCCTCGCAGGGACAACCGTCGACCTCGACGCATACCTCGTGAACGTCCATCGCTTCTGCTCGATGGGTTGCGTCGTCGAGGTCGGCGGGGCGAAGGCGGGCGAAGTCGAGG
>VAXT01000209.1 GCA_005883245.1 Actinomycetota bacterium
CCGTAGGTGGTCCTGTTACATGACTGCGAAGAGTCGTCGCTCGCCCTCGATGCCCTTCAGCTTGTAAGTGCCGCGGTCGGCGAAGGTGAGGGTGGAGCCGGCCACGATGTCTCGGACAGTGTCCGAGACGAGCACCTCGCCGCCGCGCGCTTCCGCCATCACCCGGGCGGCCACGTGGACCGCAATCCCGCGCAGGTGCCCGTTCTCCTGGAGTACCTCACCCATGTGTACGCCCGCACGCACGCAAAGCTCGAGCTCGCGGGTCTCCTGCTGGAGCCGCCGTGCGGCGCGAATCGCTGCAACTGGACCCTCAAAGGCCGCCATCAGCCCGTCCCCGGTACGGTCAACGACCCGCCCAGCATGGGCGGCCACGGCCAGATCGGCGCGGTGGCCATAGTCCGCGAGCAGGTCGGTCCAGCGCTCGTCGCCGAGCTCAGCGGCGCGCGACGTCGAGCCCACAATGTCGCAGTGGAGAATCGCCCGCACCGCGCCGGGCTCGCGCTCGGCGGGGCGAACGCCCGTGATGAAGTACGCGACCTCGGCGCAGAAAGGCTCGACACTGCCCAGCCACGGCGCGTGCGCCGATCCCTTCAGCTCGACGAAGCGCGCACCCGGGATCCGCTCGGCGAGGTAACGCCCCGTCGGACCCGGGGCGACAGGGTCGTGCTCGCGGTTGAGGACGAGTGTCGGCACACGAATCGAGCCGAGCAGCCGGCGTACGTCGATCTCCGAGTTCGCGCGCGCCAGCGCGACCGCCGCGCTCGGGCTCGCGCCGGCCTGCTGGTAAGCCGCGAGCCGTCCGATCGTCGCCGAATCTCCGTCGGGGACGAACGAGTGGGCGAGTTCCTCGCTTCCCCAGTGTCGCTCGAGGTCTTCAAGGTCGCCCTCGGTCTCTTCGTCGCCAAACGGATAGTCGTCGCGGCGGCGGAAAGTCGCCTGCGTGCCATGGAGGACAAGGCTCTGTACGCGCTCTGGGTGCGTGACGGCCAACATCACGCCGAGCGGCCCTCCCTCGCTCCATCCGATCACGTGCGCTCGTTCGAGGCCCGCCGTATCCAGGACCGCGCGCGCGTCCTCCATCCGCTCATCGGGCGTGGGGACGCCAGGCGTGCGGTCCGACATGCCGGTGCCACGTTTGTCGAAGCGAACGACGCGCGCGAACGACGTCACCTGCTCGAACCAGCGCACCCAGCGCGGCTCGCTCCAATCGAGGCCGAGATGGCTCACCCAGCCTGGGATCATCAGCAGGTCGTGTGGGCCCTCGCCGACGACCTGGTACGCGATGTTCACGTCGCCGCTGCGCGCATAGTGAATCGGAGGAGCCATTCGCTGATTGTCGTCCGCGGCTTTCGTGGGCGCAATCGGCGTACGCGCAAAAGGGGCCACGTCTCGAAAAGCAGGGGCCGGTCACACCGTTCTCCGCCGAAGGGCGGTTGACGCCGGCGAATCTGCCGGGCCACGGAACGTGCGCGACACTACGCCGGTGCAACCGGAAACGCGCTACGCCAAGAATGGCGACGTCAACATCGCCTACCAGGTAGTCGGTGATGGCCCCCCCGACCTGGTCGCGGTCGACGTGATCTCACACATCGAGCTTGGTTGGGAGATTCCTTCCCAGGCTCGATTCTTCACCCGACTCGCCTCTATCTGTCGCTTGTTCAGGGTCAACCAGCGTGGGACCGGCATGTCAGACCGGGACGTAGGCCTACCCACTCTCGAGACGCGCATGGACGACATCCGCGCCGTTCTCGACGCCGTCGGGTCACAGCGGGCAGTGCTCTTCGGCCTCGGCGACGCCTCCCCGCTTTCCGTCTTGTTCGCGGCCACGTATCCCGAGCGGACCGCTGGGCTGATCTTGATGAATGCCTCGCCTCGTTTCGTGAAGAGCCCCAGCCTGTCTTGGCTTCCGACCCGGGAGGAGACCCAACGACGGGCCGACGACTTCGAGCGGCGCTGGGGGGATCCCGCCTTCGCCTCCGAGGTCATCGGCATGACCAACCCGAGCGCGCCTGAGGAGGAGCTCCAAAGCATTGCCCGTGTCTTTCGGCTCAGTGTCAGCCCCGGTGCGGCTGCCGCCTACATCCGGATGAACATCGACGTGGACGTGTGCGACGTCCTTCCCCTGGTTCGCGTCCCGACGCTGGTCATGCACCGGAAGGACGGGGGAGGATGGGACAGCCGCAGCGGGCGCTACCTGGCCGAGCACATTCCGGGTGCCCGCTTCGTGGAGTTGCCCGGCGCGGACTTCTCCCCTGGGCTCGGAGACCAGGAGCTGCTCTTCGCCGAGCTGGAGAGCTTCCTCGCCGGTGTCGTCGCGGGTACCCATCCGGAGGTCGAGCCCGACCGGGTGCTGGCCACGGTCCTCTTCTCGGACATCGTCGGCTCGAGCGAGAGGGCGGCAACCCTCGGGGACCGGGCCTGGCGAGAGCTCCTGCTGCGCCACCACGAACTGGTACGCCGTCAGCTGG
>VAXT01000210.1 GCA_005883245.1 Actinomycetota bacterium
CGGCTGCGGCGAAGTCCTCGGAGCGGAGCGTCATCAGCTCTTCGCGCTCGACGTCGGCGAGCTCGGCGCCCGCGACCTGAGCGAGGCGCAGCGCCTGAGCGTTCAGCGCCTGCTCGAAGAGCGTGCGGGCGAAGCGCGCGTTGCCGAAGCCCTCGCCGCGCGCAGGCGCACCGAGGATCCGGCGGAGGGTGTCGAGCGCGCCCTCGCCGAAGCGGTACTCGTTCTCGGCCAGGAACTTGGCGGTGATCGCGAGCAGCTCGTCGGTCGAGTAGTCCGGGAACGTGATCTCGCGCGAGAAGCGTGAGCGCAGCCCGGGGTTCGAGTCGAGAAAGCGGTTCATGAGGCGCGGATAACCGGCGACGATCACGACCAGCCGGTGGCGGTAGTCCTCCATTCGCTTGAGGAGCGTCTCGATCGCCTCGGCGCCGAAGTCGAGGCGCTCTTCGGGCGCGGCGAGCGAGTACGCCTCGTCGATGAAGAGCACGCCGTCGAGCGCACGGCGGACCGCACGCTCCGTCTTGATCGCGGTCAGCCCCACGTACTGGCCGACGAGGCCGGCGCGGTCGACCTCGACGAGGTGGCCTCGCCGCAGGAGGCCCATCGAGCGGTACATCTCCGCAAGCAGCCGCGCGACGCTCGTCTTGCCGGTGCCGGGGTTGCCGAGGAAGACGAGGTGCTGCGAGGTTGCGACCTCCGGGAGGCCGTGCTCCGCGCGGCGGCCCTGCACCTGGAGGAACGCGACCAGCGCGCGGACCTGCTCCTTCACGGTGTCGAGCCCGACGAGAGCGTCGAGCTCGGCCTGGAGCTCCTCCATGCTCCGCGGCGGCGGAGGCTTGCGCAGCAGGTCGAGCTGGTCGGAGATCCAGTCGGTACCGCCGTCGCCGCCGCCGACCCGCAGACGCTCGGTCAGGACGCGCAGACCGTGCTGCAGGTCGTCGAGCGGTTTTGCCATCTCCCGCAACCTACCCCGCCGCGTGTGCTCGTACGCCGAAGAGGGCCCGGACCGCGGGCCCTCCTCGAGCGATTACGTGCTTGGCTAGCTGGAGGCGATGCCTTCCTGGCCGACCGGCAGGCCGGTGACGCTGCCGATCGCGGTCAGCGAGCCGTCGCCGTTGATGCGGAACTCGTCGATCGTGCCCGTGGTGCCGGTCTGGCCGTAGAGGTATCGACCGGACACGGTCAGATCGATCGGGCCCGCGTTCGTCGGTGCGGCCACGGCTGCCAGCAGCGTCGGCGTGCCGTCCACCGCGACCGTGAACGAGCTCAGGTTGTTGCTCGCCGTGTTCGAGACGTAGTAGAAGCCTCCGGCACGGACGATCCAGCAGAGCGCCATCTGCCCGTCGGTCGCCGAGCGAGGATCGGCGAGAGTGCCGTCGCCGTTCAGCTCGTAGGTCGTCAGCGAGCTCGCACCCGCCTCACCGTCTGCGAGCCTGCCCTGCGGCGTGAACGTGAACGCGAACGGGACCGGCGTCGCCGAGTTGTTGACGACCGGTGCCGCCGACAGCGTTCCGTCGCCCCGCACGTGGAAGACGTCGACGTGGCTGCCGCTCAGCTTCGTCGTCACGAGCAGCTTGCGGCCGTTCGGGCTGAAACCGACCTGCCCCGGAGAGGTGAGGAAGTTCGGCGGGTTCACGTTCGCGAGCCCCAGCGACCTCGCCGAGCCGGCGATCGGTCGCAGGTGATGCCCGCGGATCCAGTACCCCTGCACGATCCCCGGGCCGCCTGCGTTCAGGACGTAGACGAGTCGGCCGTGGACGGCGATGCTGGCCGGGAACTCGCCGCCGGACGCGACGACCTTGCGGCCCTGGAGGCGATCTCCGTGGACCTTGAACGTCGTCACGGTGTCGCTGCCCGCGTTGACCGCGATCAGGATGGAGTGCCTCGAGTCGTACACGAGCGAGCCCTGCGAGGCGAGATGGTCGGACTCGGCTCCGGGAGCCGCAACCCCGCCGTTGCCGCCCGTCGCGTAGGTGCCGGCCTGCGACAGCGTGCCGTCGCCCGCGCGGTCGTAGACGACGATCCGGTTTCCGGCCACCTCGTTCGTCTGGGCCCAGACGACGGATCCCGTCCGTCCGTTCGCGTGCCCGTGTCCGCGCCCGTGTCCGTGCCCGTGGTCCGGATAGGCGGCCTGGGCGCCCGCGAGCGCCGCGACCGCGGCCACGAGCACGAGCAAGGCAGCATGTCTCATGGGTTCCTCCCTTCGATGAATACGGCAGGAGTACCCCCGCGCCGGGCCAAGAACACGGCATTTTCGGCGTGTTACGAATCTTGTAAGAAAGAGCCCGGCGCTTACGGCCTAAGCGCCGGGCTCCTACGACCGCACAAACCGGTCACTGCGCCTGATCGGCAGCGACCGGGCTTCGCTTTAGTCAGATCAGGAGCCCGGTCACGTACATGACCGCGATCCCGGCGAGGTAGCCGCCGAGGACGTAGCCCGACGACAGCCCGCCCGGAGCCTTGCGGGCGACGTAGCGCCCGACCTCGACCACGACCTCCAGCGCGGCCCCGGCCGCGCCCGCGAAGAAGAGCACGCCGAGGACGTCGCTCGTCACGAAGCCGCCGAGCCACGCGCCGGGAATCGCAGGCGCGCCCGCGATCAGCGCGAGCGCCGCCAGCCGGCCGAACGAGACCTTGCCCCGCTCCGCGATCGGGGCTGCGATCCCAAGGCCCTCGGTGACGTTGTGCACCATGAAGCCGACGACGAAGAACGTCCCGAGCGCGAGCTCGCCGACCGCGAACGACGTCCCGATCGCGAGCCCCTCGCCGAGGTTGTGCAGGCCGATGCCGACCGCCACGAGCGTCGCCAGCGCCAGCCCACCGGTGACGCCGTCGCCGCCGGAGAGCCGCCGCGAGAGG
>VAXT01000095.1 GCA_005883245.1 Actinomycetota bacterium
GACCCACTCGTGCTCGCGGAAGGCGCGGGCGAGCTCCGTCTCCTCTCGCTGCTCGGGAACCGCGACCAGCACCTCGCGCTCGGCGAAGACGAGCGGCGCGCTCGGCTCGCGCTCCTCCTTGACCGCCGTGGCGATGGCCGCGATCTCGGTAGGCGTCGTCCCGCAGCAGCCGCCGATCACGCGGGCGCCGAGGTTCCGGGCGTGCGCGGCGAACTCCGCGAAGTACTCCGGCGAGGCGTGCGGGTAGATGATCCTGTTCCCCGCCATGCTCGCGAGGCCGATGTTCGGCATCGCGGCGAGCGGGAGACCGTTGCCGTCCATCTCGCTGAGCGCGGCCAGGGCGGCCTGGATGCCGGCGCCGTGATTTGCGCCGATCGCAGCCACGCCGAGGTCGCGGAGCCGTTCTGCAGCGTGGGCGGCGGAGAGCCCCGAGAGCGTTTCTGCGCTCGCGTCGAACGTGAGCATTGCGAGCACCGGCAGGGAGGAGACGCTGCGGACGGCTTCGATCGCCGACTCGAGCTCGTCGAGCTCGAAGAAAGTCTCGACTGCGAAGAGGTCGACGCCGCGGCCCTCGAGGACGGCGGCCTGCTCGGCGAAGATCTCCTTGCGCTCGTCGGGCTCGATCGCCTGGTCGCCGAGGGGGCCGATCGAGCCGGCGATGAACACGTCGCGGCCCGAGATCTCTCTCGCTTCGCGCGCGAGCTTGACGCCGGTGCTGTTGATGTTCGCGAGCTCGTCCTCGAGGTAGTTGGCGGCGAGCTTGCGGCGGTTGGCGCCGAACGTGTTCGTTTCGATCACGTCCGCCCCGGCCTGGATGAAGCCGACGTGGAGCTTGACGACGGTTTCCGGCGCGCGCAGGTTCGCCTCTTCGGGAATGCGGACGCGAGGGGCGGCGCTGGAGACGAGGACGCCCATGCCCCCGTCCGCGACGAGCGGCGGGCCGTCCGCGAGGCGCTCGAGGAGGCGGTTGGCCATCGAAGGAGCCTACTTCCGGCGCGAGACCGGGTCGCGGGGCCTGCTTTGTCGGAGCACCGATGTCACCTCCATCGCTCTCGGCGGTAGCACCGCACCCGTGGGCCGGTTGCTGCGACGTCTCAGGGCCGAGTCCCTCAGCCGCTCGTGATGGACACGTCGAGCGTAGCACTGCGGGCCGAATGGGATCTCCCACGCCCCCACCCTGGGTGGGGATCGAGGCTCCACCCACCACCCGATTTCGAGTCTAGTGCCTGCAATTGGACGTATTCGACCCAAAAGGGGGTTAAGTGCGTCAACGCTCGGGCGTAGGTGAAGCGCCCAGGTCAACCGCGAACGGGGGATAGATCAACCGATATTTGACCGGCAAACTCTGTGAGACCGAGCGGCCCCGATGCGGCGGGGGCTCTCGGAAAAACGAGTCGGCCCCATTACGGCAGGGGCAACTCGACATCACTCCGGTTCTCTTCGGAGACGTCAGAGCGGGCCGGGCGGCGGCCCGCTCCGTCGTTCTCGGCTCAGGTTGGCTCGGGCTAAAGCTTCTCGCCCGCCACGCCGATACTAAGACCAACTCCTTTTCGTGGGCCGGGGGACTGACGGCAAGCATTCCTGCGGCTACTGGAGTAGCAGAGCGGCGGACACCCGCCGCTTTGCTGTACCCGCAGGAAGAAGACGGCCACGCGGGCAATGCCCGCATGGCCTCTGGTAGGCATCGCAAGCGATGCCTCGGCGGCTATTGGAGTGGCAGAGCGGCGGACAACTGCCGCTTCGCCCTATTTTGGGTCGTGGTGCAGCAGCCGACCCTCCATCCCGCCGGCGACGGTCACGACCTGCCCGGTCACGTGGCCCGACAGCTCGTCCGAGGCCAGCACGACCACCTGCCGCGCCACGTCCTCGGGCCGCGCCACCTTGCGCAGAGCCATCGTCCGCGTCACGCGGCGCACGAGCTCGGGGTCAGTCAGCGTCGTCCGCGTCATCGGCGACTCGGTCCAGCCCGGGCACACCACGTTGACCCGTCCACGCGGAGCCACGCGGACGATCTCGTTCTTCAGGCTGAGCAGCAACCCGTGGACGATCGCCGACTTGGCCGTGGCGTAGTCGGCGTGTCCCGCCTCCCCGAACAGCCCGGCTGTCGACCCGATCATGACCAGGCTCCCGTGCCCGTTCCGCTCGACCTCCCGCAGGAAGGCGCGCGCGGTCAGGTACGTGATCGTCAGGTTCGCGCGCAGCGTCGCCTCCCAGCGCTCGAGCGGCAGCTCCCACAGCGGCACGTCCTCCTCGGGCCACTTCCCGGCCACCGCGACGCACACGTCGAGCCCGCTCAGCTCGTCGACGCTTCGTCGGAAGAGCTCGTCCACGGCGTCCTCGTCCCGGAGATCACCGCCCACGATCGGCGCACCGCCGAGCTCTCGACCAAGTGCCTCGGCCCGCTCCCGCCCCTCGTGGTAGTGGATCACGACGCGACTGCCCTCGCCGACGAACTCCCGCGCGCAGGCGCCTCCGATGCCGCCCGATGCCCCCGTCACGAGGACGCGCTTGCCTGCGAGCCCGGTCTCCACGAGCGGAGGCTACGACCTGGGGATCAAGCCGGCACGCGGAACGGCCGAAAAGGCGCTTGCCATGACGCTCCCGACCGAGTTCGACGAACGAAAGATCGGTCTTGCGGTCCTCGAAGCGCTGGACCCGGACGAGGATCTGACCCCCCACGAGCTCGACCACAGAGCCCGGCGTCTGGGGCGGCTCCTTGAGCACGGCTACGACCTCGAGCACGCGATGGAGATCGCCCGCGCCGATCACGTCGACCTGGAGCTGGCGACGGCGCTCGTCGCCGTGCATGGTTGCTCGCCACGGCTGGCGGTTCGAATCTTGCTCTGAACGGCCCCAATCGCTTTGATTCGAGGGGTGCCGGTTGTCGAAACGGACGCCCAGCTCGTCGCCCGCTGCCGCGCGGGAGACGACGATGCCTGGCGCGAGCTCGTCGATCGCTTCTCGCGCTACGTCTATGCGATCGCGGTCCAGGCGTTCCGGCTCTCGGAGGCCGACGCGGAGGACGTCTTCCAGGAGGTCTTCGCGCGCGCGTACCAGAACCTCTCGAAGCTCCGGAACGATGCCGCGATCCGCCCCTGGCTGGCTCAGCTGACCCGCAGGTTGTGCCTGGACACGATTCGCGCCGGCGCTCGCGAACAGCTCGGCGAGATTCCGGAGTCCTCGGGCGTCGATGACACGATCGCGCGCCTGGACGAGTCCCTGTTCGTCCACGAGGCCCTCGCGACCCTTTCCAGCAACTGCCGCGAGATCCTCGACCGCTTCTTCGCGCGAGACGAGAGCTACCAGTTGATCGGCGACGCCCTCGACCTCCCGGCCGGCACGATCGCGAGCCGCATCTCGCGTTGCCTCGTCAAGCTCCGCACCGAGCTGGAGGGAAGAAATCCGGTCGCTGCGGAGTCTGGTGGTTGATCACGTATGCGTAACTACAACGAGGAAACCCTGGCTGTGCTGCTCCGCACACTCCCCGCCGCACCCGAGGCGTGGGTCAAGGCTGCGCAGGAGATTCCGCTCGCGCGGAGAGGCTTGGACGACATCGTCGCACGTGCCGAGGCGGATCGGGCCTTTCGCGAGGCGCTGGTCATGGACGCCGAGGCCGCGCTCGAAGGGGCCGGATACGAGCACGATCCCGCCCTGGCAGAGGCCGTTCGCGAGCACCTGACTCCGTAAAACGCAGAGAATGGCACCGGCATGGCCGGTGACCTGCTTGACGCACCCGTCGGCGAGCTGCTCGAATCGCTCGCGGGCGAGAACCCGTCGCCCGGTGGCGGGTCGGCCGCGGCGATCGTGGTCGCGATGGCGGCCGGGCTCGTCGCCAAGGTGGCGCGGGCCTCACACAGCTACTGGGACGAAGCCGGCGGCGTGATCGGCCAGGCGGAGTCGTTTCGCGCCCGCGTCGCTCCGCTCGCCCAGGCCGACGCCGAGGCCTACGACGAGGCGCTGTCCGCGCTGCGCGGTCGCGAGGAGCTCGCCGAGCGCTATCGCGACCAACAGATTCGGGCGGCGCTCGAACGCTCCGCGGAGATCCCGCTGCGGATCGCCGAGGCGGGCTGCGATCTCGCCTGCCTCGCCGCACTCCTCGTCGAGAACGGGAACCCCGAAGTCCGCGCCGATGCGGCCGCCGCGGCGATCCTCGCCGAAAGCGGCGCCCGCGTGGCGGCGCAGCTCGTCGGGACGAACCTCGGCGCAACCGCGGACGACCCGAGGGTGCGCCACGTCGAGTCGCTCGTCGAGATCGCCGCGGACGCGTCGGAGCGGGCGCTCGCCGCAGCGCGCTGAGCGTCGTACGATCCACGCATGGCGCAACCGGACCCCAACCAGGAGCAGGCGCCGCTGCAGGAGCTCCGGCCCGCCTGGAGCCTGCCCGCAGGAGCCGGCGCCGAGATCTCGCTGCCCGTCGAGTGGCCGGGCGAGGTCACGCGCGAGTGGGCGTGGGGCGGCTCGACCGGCAAGGGCGTCCGCGTCTGCATCCTCGACAGCGGTGTCGACGCGGACCATCCGCTCGTCGGCGAGGTCCAGGATTCGGTCGCGGTGTCGCTCGGTGAGAACGACGAGGCGATCATCGCCCCGGACACCGAAGGCGACCTCTGCGGACACGGGACCGCCTGCGCCGGAATCGTCCGCTCGCTCGCACCAGACTGCGACCTGACGAGCGTCCGCGTCCTCGGCGCGGGCTTCACGGGCAGCGGGGACATCCTCCTCGCCGGCCTGCGCTGGGCCGTCGAGCAGGGCTTCGACGTCGTGAACATGAGCCTCTCGACGACGAAGCGCCAGTTCGCCGGGATTCTCCACGAGCTCACCGACCGCGCGTACTTCCGGCGCACGGTGCTCGTCGCGTCGGCCCACAACATGCCCGTCGAGAGCTACCCGTGGCGCTTCTCCTCGGTGATTTCGGTCGGCAGCCACGAGGAGCCGGACCCGCTGACCTTCTTCTACAACCCGGATCCGCCGGTCGAGTTCTTCGCGCGCGGCGTCGACGTCGAGGTCGCCTGGACCGGAGGCGCCCGCATCCGCTGCACGGGAAACAGCTTCGCGACGCCGCACATGACCGCGCTCTGCGCTCTCGTCCTCGGTAAGCACGCCGATCTGACGCCGTTTCAGCTCAAGAGCGTTCTCTACCTGACATCGTCGAACGTAGGAGGAGGTCGATGAGCGAAGAGCTCAAGGCCGCGGTCGCCGCGGGCGTGGTCGGATCCGAGGAGACGTTTCGCTCGTTGCTGCAGTCGGTGGTCGAAGTGGCGCGGGCCATCTTCGGCGCGCAGGCGTCGTCGATCTTCCTCCTCGACGAGGAGAACGACGAGCTCGTCTTCGAGGCGATCGCCGGGCCCGGGGCGGACACGCTCATCGGGCAGCGCTTCCCATCGAGCACGGGCATCGCGGGCTGGGTGCTCGTCACACGCCAGCCGCTCGTGATCGAGAACGTGACCGAGGATCCGCGTTTCGCAAAGGGCTTCGCCGAGACGACCGGGTACGTCCCGAAGGGTCTGATGGCGGTCCCGCTGTTGCACGAGGAGCGGGTTCTGGGCGTGCTCGAGGTGCTCGACCGGCCGCAGCGCTCACAGTTCTCGCTCGTCGAGATGGACCTCCTCGGGCTCTTCGCCAACCAGGCTGCGATCGCGCTCGACCTCCTGCGCCGCGCGCGCCGGGCCGAGGCGGTTCTCGCCGCGAGCGGCGACGGCGCTGACGTGCTCGCCCGGCTGGCGACGACCGTGGAGGGCCTCGACGACGAGCAGCGCGCGGCGGGGCTGCGGTTGCTCGGAGCGGTCGAGGAGGTCCTGAAACGCGACGAGGGCGGCTGAGCCGCCCTCGTTTCTACACCTTTCGGCGCGCCTTACGCTGTGTTCTGACCCGTTGTCTGGCCGATCGTCTGGCCGATGAGGCTGTGCGCCTCGACGTCCGGCTCGTCGTCGTCGGTCTGCCCGGCTGTCTGGCCGGCTGTCTGGCCGGCAGTCTGATCGAATGTCTGGCCGGCTGTCTGGCCGACGAGGCTGTGACCCTCGACGTCGCCAGCTGTCTGCTCGCGATCTTCGTTCGTGTTCTGCTCGCGATCTTCAGTCACTGATTTCTCCTCCTCTCGCTGCATGGCCGCTTGCATCGAAATCCAGTTACAAGACGGTGGTCGATGTCGAAATCTTCCCTCTTTTCGCAATCGCAGGTCAATAGCGCATCTCCAGCGGCTTTGCACTTCGCAACGACCCTGCCATTGTTCTCGTGTGCTCGGTTCGTTCCGCGAGCGGTTCGGGGAATCGACGGATGCGTTCCGGGCCGTCGTCACCAGCCCCGCGCTTCGCCGCGTCGAGCTCTCCTGGGCGGCCTCGATCACCGCCTACTGGGCGTTCATCGTCGCGCTGGCCGTGTACGCGTACGACCAGGGCGGGGCGACCGGAGTGGGCCTCGTCGGCGTGATCCGCGTGCTGCCGGCCTTCATCGCGGCTCCGTTCGCGGGCGTCCTCGGCGACCGCTACCGGCGAGAGCTGCTGCTCGTGATCCTGTCGTTCATCCGAGCGGGCTTCATGGCCGCGACCGCGCTCGTACTCTTCGCGGGAGGCTCGACCTGGCTCGTCTACGCACTGAGCGGCGGCGTCGCGCTCATGGCCAGCACCGTGCGCCCGATGCAGTCGGCGCTGCTGCCGCAGCTGGCGAAGACGCCCGAGGAGCTGACCGCCGCGAACCTCGTGCTGACGACCGTCGAGAGCTCCGGCATCTTTCTCGGGCCCGCGCTCGGCGGCATCCTCCTCGCCGCGACGAACGCACAGACGGTCTTCGCGGCAGCGGCGGTCGTGTTTGTCTTCGCCTCGGCTCTGCTCATGGGGCTCAAGGTCGAGGCGCTTCAGGAGCGGGACGTCGAAGGCAACTTCATGCGCGAGTTCTTCGGGGGCTTCGGGGCGATCGCGAGCGACCGCAAGCTCGCGCTGATCGTGACGCTGTACGGGATCCAGACGTTCGTCGCCGGCGCGCTGAACGTCCTGATCGTCGTCGCGTCCCTCGAGCTCCTCGATCTCGGCGAGTCGGGCGTCGGCTTCCTCAATTCGGCTGTCGGCATCGGTGGGCTGGTCGGCGCGATCGCGGCCTTCGCCCTCGTCGGTCGCCAACGGCTGGCCTCGGACTTCGGGCTCGGCCTGATTCTGTGGGGTGTTCCGATCGCGCTGATCGGGATCTTCCCGCGCCCTCCCTTCGCCCTGTTCCTGCTCGCGATCGTTGGAATCGGGAACACGGTCGTCGACGTTGCGGCGCTGACGCTGCTGCAGCGGACCGTGCCGGACGAGGTGCTGACCCGCGTGTTCGGCGTGGTGCAAAGTGTCTTCATCGGGACCATCGGGCTCGGCGCGATCATCGCTCCGTTGGCGATCAACGCGGTCGGAATCCGCTGGGCGCTCGTCTTCACGGGCGCGTTGCTGCCTATAAGCGCCGCGCTCACGTGGCGGCGCATCACCGCGCTGGACGCCGACGTCATCGCGCCGACGACGGAGATCGCGCTCCTGAGGAGGATGCCGCTCTTCAAGCCGCTCCCCGCGACCACGATCGACGAGCTCGCGTTGAAGCTGATCCCTGTCAGAGCTGACGCGGGAACCGAGATCGTCCGCGAGCGCGAACACGGCGACCGCTTCTACGTGATCGAGTCTGGCGAGGTTGACGTTTCCGCGAACGGGGAACACCTCGGGACGATGGGCGCGGGTGACCACTTCGGGGAGATCGCGCTCCTGCGCGACGTGCCCCGCACCGCGACGGTCACTGCGAAGGACGAGGTCAGCCTCTACGCCCTCGAGCGCGACGAGTTCCTGAGCGCGGTCACCGGGCATCCGGCCAGCGCCGAGGCCGCGGACGCGGTCGTCGCCAGCCGCCTGTCGGGCCTTCGTCCCGGGATGGCCTCGATCTGATGGAGGCGACGGGCGTGCTGCTCATCGGAGGCTTGAGCCGCCGCTTCGGCTCCGTCAAGGCGCTTGCTCCGCTGGGAGAGGAGACGCTCGCCGAGCGGGCCTGGCGCGCCCTGAGCGAGGCGTTTCCCGATCAGATCGCCTTCGGCAAGGAGGCGGATCAGCTCGGCCTGCCCTTCGAGGTGCTCGACGACGGGATCGGCGTGCGGGCTCCGATCGCGGGCGTGGTCGCGGGCCTGCGCGCCTCGGCGACCGAGGTCACCGTCTTCCTCCCGGTCGACTGCCCACTGGTGACGCCGGAAGCGCTGCGCGAGCTGGCGGAGGCCTGTGCGGACGCCGCAGTGCCGGAGAGTGGCCCGCTGCCGGGCGCCTACGCGCAGACGGCGTTGCCCGTGCTCGAGTCCCGGCTCGAGGCGGGTGAGCTGTCCCTGCGCGACGCGCTGACGGAGCTGGACGTGCGCATCGTCGAGCTCGACAGCGCCCTGCTCACGAACGTGAACACCGAGCGCGAGCTCGACCGTCTACGAGCGATCGCGACGTAGCGGCTCGGCTTCGGGCTCGGCGAACGCGTAGAAGACGAGGTAGCTCATCGCGAGGAACGCGGTGAAGAGCACCATTACGGCCAGGGCGCGCGGGTGGTCCTGCGGATGAGCCAGGTGCGGCAGCAGGTCCTGCGCGACGAGGCGCGGCCGCGTGAAGACGTCCCATGAGTTCCAGCGCTCGAAGCGTCCGAGGTAGACGCCGAACGCCCCAAGCGCGAGGGTCACGAGTGCGAAGACCCACGCCTGGACGGCGCCGAACGCGCGCACCACGACGCGCTGCATCAGATAGAGCGACGTGAAGCCGAGCAGAAGCCCGCCCCAGGCCGCCGTGGAGACGAGCAGGACGTCGTACCAGATCGGCACTCCGGGCGAGTCCCGGAGCCACTTGGCGTCCGTGACGATGTACAGCGCGTTCGGGAAGAACAGGAGCCAAAGCCCACCGGCCGCCCAGAGCCGCAAGTGGCCCAGGCCCCTGCGATAGCCGTCGTAGACGTAGACCGCGAGCCCGAACGGGATCCAGGCGAGGAACAGGTTCCAGACGAGGTTCGTGTTGTAGCCGTTGCCGGTGTAAACGACGCGCACGGCGGTCATCGCCAGGACGAGGGCGGAGAGCCCCACGAGGGAGGCGATGATGGCCAGGCGCCGACGGCTCATGGCGACCAGGTTAGCCGGGCTGGGGCGGAGGCCGCTCCGGGTAGTGCGGGAGGCCGTCGTCCGGGATCGGCTCCCACTCGGCGGCGTAGGCGGTGAACTGGCGATACGAGGGTCGCACGCCGGGGTCGTCGTCGAAGAGGCTCATTCGGATGGATGCGATCTGCCCCGTGTCCGGATTGATGCTCCAGAGCGCAGAGCCGCACGCGGAGCAGAACGCCTTCGGGAACCCGTCGGGTGGCTCGTACGCACGGACGAGCTCGTCGCCTGTGACGCGGATCGAGCCGGGGACGATGCGCGCTTGCGGGGACGCCGCGGTTCCCGTTCGCTTCTGGCAGCGGGTGCAGTGGCAGTAGCTGGCCGAGAGGGGCGGCTCGGTGAGCTCGAAGCGCACGCCTCCACAGAGGCAGCTGCCGGTCAGGACGTCGGCCACGCGCGAGAGTCTACGGCCGGCGCAGGGCTAGAGGATCGCGCCGACCGTCGCGAGCCCGGCGGGGCCGAGGAGCTCGGTCGCACGGCTGAGCTCCTGGAAGAGAGCTGCGCCGGCGCCGGCGAGGGCTCCTGCTCCCTTGAGCACGCGTGCCGTCGCCCCGAGGTGCTCTCCTACCTCGTAGCGGTCCGGCCTGGTCGAGGCTGCCTCTCGGGCCGCGGCGTCGAGCGATGCGTTCACCGTCTCGAGCTCGCGAGAAGAGAGACTCAGGCTGGCGGCCTCCTCGCGCGCACGGGCGATCGTGCGGCGTAGCTCGACGGTCTCCCAGGTCGCTTCCGCGTGGATGCCGCTTTCGCTCGTCGTGACCGCCGTAGCCGCCTGAGTCTCGACGTCGAAGGTGACTCCGTCCATCGTCACCGCCTCTTTCGTGTTGCGACCGTTTCTATAGGACGGTTGGGGAGGGGAGCTTCTTCCCGGCACGTGCGGATCCGCGGCTCGTAGATCGTGACCCCCGACTGATGATCGACTCGGGGCACGGTCCGTGCTGTCGCTGATGCATAGCATTCTGAGATGCCGGTCGACGTTCGAACAGAGATCGAAATCGACCGACCGAGATCCGGTGTCGCCGAGTTCGCCTCCGATCCGGACAACGCACCGAGCTGGTACGAGAACATCGAATCCGTGGAGTGGAAGACGTCCAGGCCGCTTGCAGTCGGAGCACGCGTTGCCTTTCTCGCGCGCTTCCTCGGTCGCCGACTGGCGTACACGTACGAGGTCACGACGCTGATTCCGGGCGAGCGGCTCATGATGAGCACCAAGGAAGGGCCGTTCCCAATGGAGACGAGTTACGACTGGTTTGACACGCCCGCGGGTGGCACGCGTATGACACTTCGGAACCGAGGCGAGCCGCGGGGCTTTGGCAAGGTGAGCGCGCCGATCGTGGCTAGAGCTCTGCGCCGGGCGAACCGCAAGGATCTGGCCCAGCTCAAGCGAATTCTGGAGTCCAGCCCCGACCGTTAGCTCGAGCGGGCGTCTGGCGATACGCGGACCGAAGGTAGAAGTCGGCCGGCGGTTTGCACAATGTCAGTCATGGGCCGGATCGACTCGTGTCGCATCGGCCCCTCTCGTGGGCGCTTGTTGACCCTGCGTTGACCAGCGCGAAGAGGAATCGGCTCGAAGAAGGAACGACTCTGTGGCCATCTTGGCCGCCGCGCCGCAGTCGGATCGCGGCCGACCGCGCCGTATAGTCGGAGCACGATGATCCGCGTCGTCCTCGCCGAGGACAGCTACCTCGTGCGCGAAGGCATCCGGCGTCTGCTCGAGCCAGAGCCGGACATCGAGCTGACCGCGGCATGTGCTGACCTCCCATCGCTCCTCGAGGCAATCGAGGCCGAGCGGCCGGATGTCGTTCTGACCGATATCCGCATGCCGCCTACCAACCTCGACGAAGGCATCCAGGTCGCCGATCGCCTCCGGGGAACGAGTCCGGAGACGGGAGTGCTCGTGCTCAGCCAGTTCGCCGCTCCGGAGTACGCACTCGCGCTGCTCGAGAAGGGTGCGGACCGGCGCGGCTATCTACTCAAAGACCGTGTGGGAGACGCCGCCCAACTAGTGGGCGCGATCCGCGAGGTTGCGCGCGGGGGATCCGTCATCGACCCGAAGATCGTCGAAGCACTCGTGGCCGCCCGCGCCAAGAGCGACTCGCCGCTCGACGAGCTGACACCACGCGAGCGCGAAACGCTCGAGGAGATGGCACAGGGCAAGAACAACGCCGCGATCGCCGCCTCACTCGTGATCACCGAGCGGTCGGTCGAGAAGGTCATTCACTCGATCTTCCAGAAGCTCGGAGTCGGCTGGCAGCCGGACGTCAACCGACGCGTGAAGGCGGTGCTTCTCTACCTCGCCGAGCGCGAGGCCTAGCGCACGAGCGGAATCGTCCCGACGACCCGCGTCCCGCGACCGACGGTCGATTCGATCCGGAGACCGCCGCCGGTCGCCTCAAGGCGGTCGCGCATGTTCGTCAGGCCGACGCCGAAGCCAATACGCGCGGGATCGAGGCCAGAACCGTCGTCGGCCACCTCGAAGAGCAAAACGTCCTCCTTCTCTCTGAGTCGGATCGTCGCCTGCGCGCCCTCGCCGGCGTACTTCGCGGCATTCTGGAGCGCCTCGAGACAGCAGAAGTAGACGGTCGCCTCGATCTCCGGTTCGTAACGACCCCCGGCCGCCTCAACGCGCGTCGCGATCGGCGCCCGCCGGGCGGCGTTGGCGAGCGCCTCCGAGAGCCCGCGATCCTGGAGCAGCGGCGGGCGCCTTCTCGGCGTCCGAGTCTAAAAGCCCGCAAACGACCCCGAGGTTCACCTCCAGCCCCACGAGGTACTGCTGCGCCCCGTCGTGCAGGTCGCGCTCGATCCGCCGTCGCTCGGCATCGGCTGCGGCGACGACCCGGGCTCGCGAGGCCCGCAGCTCCTCCGCCTGGCGTCGAAGCTCCACGAGCGACGCTTGCAGGTCCGAGTCGAGCCGGACGTTGCGGAGAGCGAGGCCGACCTGGCGGGCGAGTTCGGTCAGGACCTTCTCCGCCTCCTCGTCGAACGGGTCACCCTCGTCCGGGCGTTCGACCACGATCAGGCCGAAGAGTTCGCCCGAGTGCGCGATCGGCGCGACGCGTACGAGAGCCTCGCCGCGGTCGGCGAGCAGCTGGGGCAGCCAGACGGCGATCCGGGCGGGTCCCGAGACCCCGGCGCGCGCGAGCACCGACTCCTCCGAGCCGCTCAACTGAAGCGCCGCCGGACCTCTGTCGGGCTCGGAGACTACGCGCTCGAGCACTCCCCCGGAGCCTGTCCAAACCTCGGCTGCCTCGAGCGAGAGCGCACCCCGAAGCGATTCGACAAGCTGGAGCAGGAGTTCCTCGAGCGGGACGGCGCGTGAGAGCCGCGCACCGAACGTCCGGACGAGCTCGTCGGGCGCCTGCCGCACCCCGTGCACGAGGCGATTCGAGAAGTCGGCGAGCCGCCGCCGCGTCGGAACGAAGAGCAGCGCGCTGATCGCCGCCGCGACGCTCGAGAGCACGAGGAGGGTTCGCTCCGCGTGCGTGGGAGCGCGGCCAAGCCCGACGACGACCACGAGATAGACGGCGGCGACGAGCGCCGTCAGGCCGACGAGCGAGATCGCGCGTCCAAGGAGCCGGTCCGCAACGCGCCGCCGCGATGGGGGCCGGAGCAGGAGCGCGAGCGGGATCGGAATCGTCGCGACCGCGGCGATCTGGAGCAGCCGCGGCGGCCAGCCAACGAGGACGTGCAGGGTGAAGCCGACGAGGACGACCTCGGTCGCTGCGGCGATCGCCAGCGCGACCCAGTGCATCCGGCGACGCTCCGCGGGGCGGGCGGCACGGTACCTCGACGTGGCGCCATCGACTCCCAGGGCAGCCGCAAGGAGCGCCTCGATCAGGACCGGCCACGTCGGAGCGGACGGCCGCTCGGTCCACAGCACAAGGCCGGTGGCGGCCGCCACCAAGTATCCCGAGCCGACCAAAAGCACCGATCCTCGGGTTCCGAGGGCTCCGGACGGCAGCGCAAGCAGAATGTGCAGCGCGACCGCGGGCAGGAGCGCAACTGCGAGCGCCTGCGTCAGCGCCGACGCGTTCCCCGCCCCATCCTGGACAGTCGCCGCCGCGAGCTCGGTAGCGCCGGCGAGGAGCGCGAACCTGAGCGCGAGCAGCCCGAGACGCTCTTCTTCTCTGCGGAGGAGCAGCACAGCGCCAGCGCCGGCCCAGACGAGGGTCACGACGACCGAGCCGACGCGACCGCCGACGCCACCGTCCCAGCCGTCCGCCGCCGCCACGATGGCCGCGGCCGTGGTCAGAACGGCGAGCGACAGACAACAGGCGCGCGCAAGGCGAACAACGGTGGCGGACGTCTCGCTGACCGTCGCGCGCTTCAGCGTCGTCGCCATCACTCGGCCCTCAGCACCAGCGCCGCGGGCGTCCTCGCGGCGTTGCGCGCGGGAAGAAGCGCGACGAGGTTCGCAAGCGCGAGCGCGGCCGGGACGACGAGCAGGATCAGCGGGAGCGGCGTCACCGGCTCCGGAACGACGCCGATCTGCTCGGCGAACAGCGTCCACGCCCAGCGGCCGAGCGAGACGCCGAGGGGAAGCCCGACCACGAGCGCGAGCACCGCGAGGGTCGTCGCCTGCCACGCGATTGTGGCGAGCACCTGCCGCCGGTCGAAGCCGAGCGTCTTCAAGACGGCCAGTTGTCGCCGACGGTGGCGGACGGCCATCACCAGCGCGTGGGCGAGCACGGCGGCCGCGATTGCGACCAGTAATCCCGACACGACGAGCGGGAGCTCGCTGACCCCCCCGAAGTCAGCGACCGTCTTCGGTGGCCCCGGAGCCGGCGTCACGTAGCGCCGCTCCAGCCGAGCGAGCGTCGCGTTTCGGTCGGCGCCGGGTGCGATCCGGGCCTCGAAGCTGTAGGGCTGGACACCGGGGTCGAGCTGCCGGTACGCCTGGAAGGTGAGCGCAGCGCCCTTGCCGAGCTCGTTGAAGGTGCCCTCCGGGACCACGCCTTGGCCGACGATTCGCATCTGGCGCGACCGTTTGACCCGCGCCTCAACGGTATCGCCGACATGGAGGCCGAGCGCGTCGAGCGTCTTCGGTGCGAGCAGGATCTCGTCGGGACGCTCCGGCGCGCGGCCTTGCGTCACGACCGGGGCGATCCGCCCCTTGACGTCGTCCATATCGACGACACCGACCTGTCGGCCGTTCAAGAGGACGCTGTCGTTGATCCCGCCGTTTGCGACATCACTCAGCGACCGGTCGGCGCGTACGGTGGCCGCAGTGGGAACGGCGTAGTTGCTCCGGTAGTCCCAGTTCTGCCCGTAGAGCCGTGGGGTTGAGAACAGGTGGTCGAGGCTGGCCGTGAAGGTGAGCGCGATGGCGACGACCGAGACGGCGAGGACGCCCGCGAGAACGCTCACGCCGACCGGGACCGCGGTCGCCCCCCTTCCCCGCGCGAGCGCGAACCTGACACCGCTGACGAGAGTCGCCGGAAAGCCCCAGCGCGCGAGCGTGTCCGCCGGCGCGACGCGTCCGGTGGGGGTAGCTGCGGCGACGGCCGGCCCACGCGCGGCTCGTGAGGAGGCGTACGCTCCGGCGAGCAGCACAGCGACAAGAACCGCGGCGGAGCCCAGTGCGACGGGGACTGCGTCGAACGCAAAGCCGGGATGCGGCTCGAGTTCACGCGCTAACCCGATCGGGCTGAGAGGAGAGAGGGCTGCGGCGATTCCAGCGGCCAGCGCCGCCGCCGGGAGCGCGATCGCGGCGGCTCGGGCCACGCCAACCGCGACGAGCTGCTCGGGTGTCATCCCGAGCGCACGCAGCGTCGGATTCTTCAGCGCCTCGAATGAGGCCACACGTACGAGCGCTTGACCAAGCAAGACGAAGGCCAGAAGCGCACCGACCGCCGCCGCCAGCCGGAGCGCTTGCGCCTGGTGGTGGATCGAGCGCTCGATCTTGGCGGCGGCGTCCTGCTCCGCGTCTATGTCGCCGGGCCCGATCCTCTCGCCGAGCCGGAGAACCGCCTCCCGGAAGGCGGGAAGGTCGGCGGCGCCGTGCCTGAGACGAACGGAGAGCTCGCGGTCGAAGTATTGGCTGTCGAATCCGTACACTCGGTTAAATGTGGGGGTGAGCAAGACCTTGCTGATGGGGTACGGGTCCGTGGTCGCCTTCACGCCGACGACCTTTAACCGGACGAGGCGTCCGCCCGGCACGAGCCGTGAGAGCGGCTGGACGATATGCCAGCCGTAAACCGTCTTGAGCGGGCGCGAGATCGCGCCGGTATGGAGACGGAAGGCGGTTGAGTCGAACGGCTCGACGGGCTGCCCCCGCGTGATCCAGAGCCTGCCCCCCTCCTTCCCCGCCGGATCGTCGGAGTACTTCTTCGCCAGCGTGGCGAAGTCGGCGCCGTTCTTCAGTCGGGCATCGAGGCTGTCGATCAGCACCTTTGCTTCGTCGCAAGGCTGCGGTCTTGGGCACGCGATGAGGATCTGGCGCACCTCGCGTCGTGTCGGCAGACCGGGCTGGTACGGGTTCTGGTGGCGGGGATCGCACCGGAAGACTCCGAAATCTCCTTCCCCGAAGAATGGAAAGACGCGGATCGGGATCACGTCGCCCGGATGGACGCTGAACCTCCGTGCGGCCCGGGAATCCAGGAGCACTTCGCGCGGTCGTGCGGGGTCCGGCGTCCTGCCCGCCAGGAGCTTCGGCCGGTGCAAGACGACGCCGTCTTGCCCGTCCAGGCTCACCAAGAACCAGACCGCCTGCGGGCCGTTATCGATCACGGGCCTGTCCCTTGCGTCGCGCGCGCAGTACGCGAGCTCCGCATCGAGCGCGGAGGCCTGGACCAGCGGCAGGCCGCGGAGCCGCGGGACGGCTCGGATCGAATTCGGGCCGTTCGAGAGGCTGACGGTGGCGTTTGGGAAGCCATAAGCCTTGAGATGGCGCGCCAGCGCCGAGTCGGTGCGGCGCGCACCGGCGATACCGGCGACCACCACCCCGCCAGCGACCCCGGCCAGGAGGGCCAATATCAGCCACGTCCGCCAGCCCGAGCGGAGCTCGGCCCGGAAGCGCATCCACACAGCCGCCACCTCAGCCTCCTGCAGCTCTGACGGTCGGCGCTGCGATCGTGGAACCGATGATGCGGCCGTCCTGCATTTGCACGATGCGCTCGGCCGCGCCGGCAACGCGCGAGTCGTGCGTGACGAGCAGGATCGCCTGCCCGCCGGCGTGGAGCCGTCGGAAGAGCTCGAGCACCTCGAGTCCGCCTGCGCTGTCGAGCGCGCCGGTGGGCTCGTCGGCAAGCAGGAGCGTCGGTTCGTTGGCGAGCGCGCGCGCGATCGCGAGCCGCTGCCGCTGACCGCCGGAAAGAACGCCGGGTAGGTC
>VAXT01000205.1 GCA_005883245.1 Actinomycetota bacterium
ATCGCGGCGGTGGCAACAATGGGGTGCGACCCATGCCTATCTCGGCGCGCGTGGTGTGCGGCGCAGGTTGTCGAGTCGGGGCGGCGAGTGACGGCTCATTCCAAAGTGGAGCGCGGCGGTTGCCGAGGCTCAGGCGGAAGCGGGAGCGCGTCAAGGCCAATCGAGTCCGGTCAGGTTGTGGTGAGCTCGAGCTCGTGGAGGGCGTGGAAGGCGCGCTTGCCGATCTTGCGGGCGACGGTCAGTCTCGCCACGGTGGTGTCGCGCCGCTGGCGGGTGGCCCGGTAGAGCGCGAGGTCGGGGGCGGTCGTGCGGTGGGCGTGCACGGCGGCTTCGACCAGTGCCCAGCGAAGATGCGGTGAGCCGGCCTTGGCGAGGTGGCCGCGGCGGCGCGTCTCGCCCGACTCGTCGACGACGGGGTCGAGGCCGGCCAGCCGGGTGATCTGCTCGGCGCGGCAGAAGCGACGCGCCTCGCCGATCTCGGCGAGCAGGTGGCAGGCGAGGATCGGCCCGATCCCGTAGATCGACTGCAAGGCCTGGCAGCGCTCGTCGGCGCGGGCGAAGCGACGCAGTTCCGCGTCGACCGTGTCCAGTTGCGTCTGCAGCGCTGCCATCACCGACAACAGCGAGTCGACCTGCAGGCGCGCGTGCTCGGAGAGCTGGAGGGCGGCCGCCCAGCGCAGTCCTGGCGGCCTGAGCAGATTCGATCTCGAGCAAGGCCAGCCCTCGTGCAGCAGGTAGGCGTGCAAGCGCTGACCCCAGCGGCGCCGGTCCTCGGCCAGCGCCTTGCGCAAGCGCGTGCGATCGCGCAGCTCTTGGATCTGCGCCGGCGGGATCCACGACTCGGGCAGCATCTCCTTCGCCAACAGCCGCGCCAGCCAGCGCGCGTCGAGCCGGTCGGTCTTGGCGCTGCGGCGGCGGCCGAGCAGGGCCCGCGTTTGCACCGGCTCCGCCAGGCGCACATCGAAACCGCGCTCGACGAGCTCGCGCCAGACCCAGCGCCAGCCGGTGGTCGCTTCGATCGCCACGGCCGCGACCCGGCCCCGCCACGGCTCGGCCCAGCGGGCAAGGCTCTCCCGATCAGCCGCGAAGCGTTGCTCGACCACCTCACCGCTCTCGAGATCGAGCACCGCCGCCTGGAACGCGTGCTTGTGGATGTCGATCGCCGCATAAAACATCACGGACCTCCTCTCGTTGATACAGAGGCCCGATCGTCCCTTCACCGCTCAGGACAGAGCCCTATGACATCCAAAACGCGACGTCTGCGCGCGGAATCGGAGCCTCGGGCTTGTGGAGGCGCGTCGCGCCACTAACGTTCTCGGAGCGATGCCGATTCCGCCGTACGAGGGCCGGCGAACGTGCTTCTTCCTCGCTGACGTCGAGCCGAAGGAGCTGATGACGTTCGCTGTCGAGTCCGGGATCCAGCTCGACGACGACTCGACGCTCGAAATCCTTGGGCATGCTCTTGCCTACTGGGCGATCGTGGAGGGGCAGGACGTGTTGACTCTGCGCGCGTTCGTCCAGGACGTCTTCGACGTGACGCTCGCGATCTACGCGCTCGTCCGTCTCGACCGTGGCGACAGGCGCGAAGCGCTGCGGCTGCGCGCGGACCTTCACTCGTGGCTTGAAGTCCGTGGCGTCGAGGCTCGCACGAACGTCGTCGGAACGATCCACGAGCGCCATGAGGCTGGCGCCGTCACTGAGCTGGACGGCCCGCGCGCCCGCGACTTCACGACCGCCGCGAACGCCGCGTGGCGCTTCGTCCGTGAACCGACGCTGCGGCTGGCGTTCAAGGATTTCGGTTTCAGCCTCCGCGACCGCGGCGACGACGCCTTCCTCTACGCCTACCGGGCCGTCGAGAACGCGCGCCGCTTCCATGCGGACACGGTCTCGGCGACAGAGACGACACCCGTCTGGCCGCCGCCGCAGGCCGCGCTCGGGACGAGCGAGGAGCAACTCCAAC
>VAXT01000206.1 GCA_005883245.1 Actinomycetota bacterium
CGGGCTCGTGGCGCTGCCCAGGCGGTTGCACGCACCCGGGCTCGTGATCTGCGGCGACGGTGCCGGGCTGGTCAACGTGCCTGCGCTGAAGGGGATTCACTACGCCGTCGAGTCGGGCCGGCTGGCGGCCGAAGCCGCTGTCGATGCGCTGCGGCCGGGGCGCACGCCTTGGACGCCGGGCGTGTTGGGGGCCTATGACGAGGCTGTTCGCGAGAGCTTCATCTGGAGCGATCTCGAGGAAGTGCGGAACATGCGCCAGGCGTTCGGCCACGGCTTCTATCTCGGCGGAGCGCTCGCGGGCGCGATGACGGCGACCAAGGGCAAGTTCCCGCCGGGGGATCGGCCGACCGAGCCCGACGTGGAGCAGCCGATCGTGCGCACGGACCGCCGCCGGCGCTACCCGGCCGCAGATGGCAAGCTGACCTTCGACAAGCTCTCGAGCGTCTACCTCTCGGGGAACCGGACGCGGGACGACGCCCCGAACCACATTCGGGTGCGGACGGACGTGTCGGAGGAGATCGCGGTCCTCTGGGAGCAGATGTGTCCGGCTCAGGTGTACGAGGCTCAGGACGGCCACGTCGAGGTCACGCCGTCGAACTGCGTCCAGTGCGGCGCGATCACGGCGAAGGGCGGCCGCCTGACGCCCCCCGAAGGCGGCTCAGGCCCCGAGTACACGCTCACGTAGCTGTCGACTCGAGGTGACGATGGCGTTGCCCAGGCCAGCGCATAGAGTCAAGGCATGAACAGGAGTGAGCTCTTCGGAGCTCTCCGCGAGCGGCGCTTCCGACTGCTGTGGCTGGGACAGGCAACCTCGACGCTCGGCGACGGGCTCGTCCCGGTGGCGCTCGCGTTCGCGGTCATCCAGACGCTCGACGGATCGCCGACCGATCTCGGGATCGTCCTCGCGGCACAGACGCTGCCGCTGGTCGTGTTCGTCCTCGCCGGAGGCGTGTGGGCGGACCGCCTGCCACGCCAGATGGTCATGCTCGTCTCCGACGTCATCCGCTGCGCCGTCCAGGCGACGATGGCCGTCCTCCTGCTCTCCGGCCGCGCGGAGCTCTGGGAGCTCATTGTCCTCGTCGCCATCTACGGAACCGCGCAGGCGTTCTTCCAGCCGGCGGCGACGGGGCTCGTCCCGGCGACGATCAGCTCCGAACGCCTGCAGCAGGCGAACGCCCTCCTCGGCCTGTCGCGCAGCCTCGCGTTCGTCGTCGGCCCGGCCGTCGCCGGCGTCATCGCCGCCACGACGAACCCCGGAAGCGTCTTCGTCGTCGACGCGGCGACATTCGCGGTCAGCGCCACCTCGCTCGCGCTCCTCCGCCTGCCCCGGAGTCGCCGTGAGGGCGAGCGGCAGAGCTTCCTCTCCGACCTCAAAGGCGGCTGGCACGAGCTGATCTCGCACACCTGGCTGTGGGTGATCGTGGCCTGGGCGGCGACGTATCTCGGGATCGTCGTCGCGCCGTGGATGATCCTCGGGCCCGTCGTCGCGAAGGAGTCGCTCGGCGGCGCCGCGGCCTGGGGGCTGATCGCCGCCGGGTGGGGAGCGGGCACCGTCGCCGGCGGGCTCATCTCCCTGCGTTGGAAGCCGCTCCGCCCGATGCTCACCTGCACGCTCCTCGTCCTTCTGATCGCCCCGGCGATCGCCCTGCTCGCGCTGCACGCGCCCGCGCCGTTGATCGCGACTGCGCAGGCGATCGGCGGCGCAGGCATGGGCATCTTCAGCGCGGTCTGGATGACGACGCTGCAGCAACGCGTCCCCGAAGAGGCGCTCTCGCGCGTCAGCGCCTGGGACTGGATGGGCTCGTTCCTCTTCCTCCCGCTCGGCCTGATCGCCGCCGGCCCCGTCTCCGACCTGATCGGAATCTCGACCACCCTCTGGATCTCGGTCGCCTGGGCGGTCCTCTCCACACTGGCCGTGCTCCTCGTGCCGAGCGTGCGCAACCTGCGCCGGCTGGACGACGAGGAGGAGCCCGAAGAGCTCCTGGCCCGCCTCCCGGCCGAGCCGGCCGAGGCGTTCCATGGCGGCTGACCTCACGCTCGACGATGTCGTCGCGGCGCGGGCGGCGATCGCGGGGCGCCTGCACCGCACGCCGATGTTCTCCTCGGCGACCCTGTCTAAGCGCGTAGGCGTCCCGGTCCATCTCAAGGCCGAGCTCTTCCAGCGCACGGGCTCCTTCAAGCCGCGAGGCGTCCTCACGAAGCTCGCGTCGCTCTCCGACGAGGAGAAGCGCAGCGGCGTGATCGGGATCTCGGCCGGCAACCACGCGCAGGCGCTCGCCTACTGCGCAGCGCTCGAAGGAATCGACGCGCTGCTCGTCATGTGGCGAGGCGCGAGCCCGCAGAAGATCGAGGCGACGCGGGCCTACGGAGCCTCGGTCGACCTCGAGGCCGATGGCCCCGGCCAGGCGTTCGACCGCCTGCACGAGCTGATCGAGGAGACCGGCCGCCCGCTCGTGCATCCGTTCGACGATCCGAAGACGATCGCAGGCCAGGGCACCGTCGGGATCGAGATCGTCGAGGACGTCCCCGAGACGAGCGTCATCCTCGTCCCCGTCGGGGGCGGCGGGCTTGTCGCGGGCGTCGCGCTCGGCGCGGAGGGCCGCCGCATCGTCGCCGTCGAGCCGGAGCTATCGGATGCATTGCGCCGCGGCCTCGAGGCGGGCGAGTCGGTGCGCGTCGAGCCGAGCTCCATGGCCGACGGGCTGAGCGCGCCCTTCGCCGGGGAGAGGCCGATCCGCATCTGCCGGGAGCACGACGTCGAGACCGTCCTCGTCTCGGAGGACGAGATCGTCGAGGGCATGCGCTTCCTCTACGGCCGCGCGAAGCTCGCCTGTGAGCCCGCCGCCGCGGTCGGAGTCGCCGCTCTCCTGGCCGGAAAAGTCACTGTCGAACCGCACGACACCGTGGCCGTCGTTGTCTCTGGCGGCAACGTAGCAGCCGATATCGCCTCTGCTATCCTGGCCGGAAATGAAGGCCGGAATCCATCCTGACTACGACCTCGCGACCGTTCGCTGCTCCTGCGGCAACGAGTTCCAGACGCGCTCGACGAAACCCGAGTTGCACGTCGAGATCTGCTCCGAATGCCATCCGTTCTACACGGGGAAGCAGAAGCTCGTCGACACGGGTGGCCGCGTCGAGCGGTTCCAGCGCCGGCTGGAGAAGGCCGGCGGCGCCCGCAAGGGCTAGCCACCAGACGTGTCCAATGCGCCCATAGGCGGCCAGGCCGTCCTCGAAGGCGTGATGATGCGGGGGCCGTCGACGTGGGCGCTCGCGGTGCGCAAGCCTGACGGCGAGATCGCCGAGGTCAACCGTCCCATCCACTCGGTGATGGCGCGGCACTGGCTCTTCCGCCTGCCGATCGTTCGCGGCATCATCGCGCTGGGCGAGTCGCTCGCGATCGGGTTCCGCGCGCTCGCCATCTCCGCGAACTATGCGGCGCAGGAGGAGGGCCAGGAGGTCGAGACCGAGCTCTCGCGTGGCGCGATCATCTTCGCGTTCGCGATCGCGATCGGCTTTGCCGTGATGCTCTTCAAGGTCACACCCGCGCTGATCACGAACTGGCTCCCGATCGAGACGACCGGCTGGTTCGTGATTGTCGAGGGCGTGATCCGCGTGTCGATCTTCATCCTCTACCTGCTGATCATCTCGCTGCTGCCCGACCTGAGACGCGTCTTCGAGTACCACGCCGCCGAGCACAAGGTGATCAACGCCTACGAGGCCGGCGAGGAGCTCGTCCCCGAGCGCGTGCAGCGCTTCAGCCTGATCCACCCGCGCTGCGGCACCGCGTTCCTACTCTGGGTGATGGTGATCGCGATCTTCGTCTTTGCGTTCCTCGGGAAGCCGTCGCTCCCGTGGCTGATCGCGAGCCGGATCCTGCTCTTGCCTGTCATCGCGGGGCTCGCCTACGAGCTCATCCGCTTCGCAGGCAGGCACACGGAGAACCGGGTGCTCATGACCTTCCTCGCGCCGGGTCTCTGGCTTCAGCGGCTGACGACCCGGCAGCCGACGCTCGACCAGCTCGAAGTCTCGATCCGTGCGCTCAAGGAAGTCCTCCACGTCGAGGGCCGCATCACTCCGGACGAGCGCAAGGTCGAGGTAATGGCGTAGCGCGGCTGCGCCGCGCTCGCCTCACGGGTGAACCCCTGGTTCCCCCGTGTGCCCCCCTCGCGAGCGGTTGTTCGCTCAGAGAGGTTTCAGGAGCCGTCCCCGGCCCTCGTACGCGGCCGTTTCCCTCTCGTTCCTGAGCCTCCCGCCGGGCGGAGCCCGGCTCCGGCGGCGGATCGTGTGGTCTCTAGTTGCGCGGAAGTCGCAAGAGAATCACTCCTGCGAATGCCGAAGCGAGACCGCCACGACTGGGATCAATGCCACGAGTAGCCGGGAACGCACTCCGAGCGGTTGCAGTAGTCCCACTTGCTCCAGCGGTGACCAGCCATGCCCAGATGACGCCAATCG
>VAXT01000096.1 GCA_005883245.1 Actinomycetota bacterium
CGCGCTCGATCAGCTCGCGCGCCGCGGCTTCGAGCTCATCGGTCAAGGACTCGATGAAGTACGCGCCGCCGAGTGGATCGGCCGTGTCCGTTCCACCCGCCTCGTGCGCGAGCAGCTGCTGCGTGCGGAGCGCGATCTTCGCCGAGCGCTCCGTCGGGAGCGCCAGCGCCTCGTCGAAGGCGTTCGTGTGGATCGACTGCGCACCGCCGGCCACAGCGGACAAGGCCTGAATCGCCACCCGAACGATGTTGTTCTCCGGCTGCTGCGCCGTCAGCGTCGAGCCGCCCGTCTGCGCGTGGAAGCGGAGCGCCTGCGCCTTCGGGTTCGTCGCGCCGAACCGCCCGCGCATGATCTCGGCCCAGAGCCGCCGCGCCGCACGGAACTTCGCCACCTCCTGGAAGAAGTGGTTGTGCGCGTTGAAGAAGAACGAGAGCCGCAGGCCGAACTCGTCCGGCGAGAGCCCCGCGTCGACGGCCGCCTGCGCGTAGGCGATCCCGTTCGCGAGCGTGAACGCGAGCTCCTGCACCGCGGTCGAGCCCGCCTCGCGGATGTGGTAGCCGGAGATCGAGATCGTGTTCCACTTCGGCAACCCCTCGTGCGCGTAGGCGAAGAGGTCGGTCGTGAGCCTCATCGAGGGCTTCGGCGGGAAGATGTAGTTCCCGCGCGCGCAGTACTCCTTGAGGATGTCGTTCTGGACGGTGCCGCGCAGCTGGTCGCCCTTGACGCCTTGCCCCTCGGCGACGAGCTCGTACAGCAGGAGGAGCAGCGAGGCCGGCGCGTTGATCGTCATCGACGTCGAGACCTCGCCGAGCGGGATCCGGTCGAAGAGCAGCTCCAGGTCGGCGATCGAGTCGATCGCGACACCGGTCCGCCCCACTTCGCCTACGGCGCGCGGGTCGTCCGAGTCGTAGCCGAGCTGCGTCGGGAGGTCGAACGCCACCGAGAGCCCGGTCTGGCCGCGCTCGAGCAGGTAGCGGAAGCGTACGTTCGTCTCCTCGGCCGAGGCGAACCCCGCGTACTGGCGGATCGTCCAGGGCCGCCCGCGGTACATGTCCGGGTAGGGCCCGCGCGTGAACGGGAACTCGCCGGGAAGCTCCAGCTCCAGGTCAGCGACGTCCTCGTCCGTGTAGACCGGCTCGATCTCGATCCCGGAGTCGGTCTCCCGTCGGTCTCTCGTCGCCACGGGGGAATCGTACGTCTCAGTGCAGAAGAGGCCCGCGCACGACGACCGTGCTCAAGCTCGCGTCGGGAACGTAGCCCAGCTTCAGGTTCAGTCTCCGCATCGGGTCGTTGCGCTCTTCGCTCTCGGTCACGAGCCGCTCGTAGCCGAGCTCTTTGGCCCGCATGATCTGTGTCCGTTTCAGTGCCGTCCCCACGCCTCGCCGACGCCAGTCGCGCCGGACCGCGGTCAGCCCGTGATGGCATTCACGGCCGTGGTCGTTGAGGATCGCGTAGCCGATCACCTCGCCCCCGGCGAGCGCGACGAAGCAAAGCTCCGCGCTGAGGGACGGGCGATCGACGTCCAGGGCTCGGAACGTTTCGAAGCTCGGCGCCTCCGAGCCGGGGATGTCCTCCCCCGCCTGGCGAGCGACCTCGTAGCTGCCTTCCACGTGCTCCGGTCGGCGTTGCACGATCTCCACGCCTATCGGCGCGTCGACCGGTTCAGGATCGTGCATGCGCAGGTCGAGCACAACCGCGCGCTCTCCGCCGACGATCCGGTAGCCGCGCCGCTCGAAGAAGGCCCGCGACTCGGCGTCGTCTTCCCACATCTCGAGCTGCAGCTCGTCTTTTCCCCGCTCGGCGGCTCGACGCGAGAGCTCACGGAGGACGGTAGAGCCGATCCCGTGGCGACGGCGGCTCACGACGACCTCCGCGTGGGCGTTGGCGTGCTGCGCCTCGCTGATCTCGAGGAACGCCCGGGCGACCGGCTCTTCGCCGAGGCGGGCGACGAGGTAGGTCAGATCCGGCCCCGCGTCGAGGTGGTGCCGGAGGTTCTCGGCCTGCGGCGGTGGCAGGCGCAGGTCGCAACGCGTGGCGACGTCGACCATCGCAGCGAGGTCGGCGTCGGATTTCACGCGCGTGATGACGAGGTCGTCGACGACCCGTGTGCTCATGTCTTCTCCTTCGGTGGTGAGTGGCGTCAGCCGGCTTGACCGGCGACAGGGAACTGCAGGTTTTCGGTCATACCCACCACCTCCCCGCGCGCCGTGCGACGCGCGGTCGAAGAACGTAGCGCCATAGTACGCCCGTGACCGTGACCGTCAAGCTGTTCGCCGGCCTGCGGGAGCTCGCGGGCTACGCGGAGCGGGAGCTCGAGGACATCGCGCGCGTGAGCGACGTCTGGCCCGCGCTCGGGCTCGGAGAGGAGCCGCCCGGGCTCCTCTATGCAGTGAACAAGGAGTACGCCGGCCCGGATCGCGAGCTGGCCGACGGAGACGTGGTCGCCCTGATCCCGCCTGTCTCGGGAGGAGCGTTCAGGCTGACGCACGGGCCGGTGAACCTGACGTCGGTCGTGGTCGAGGTCGTCGACGAGCGGGCCGGTGCGATCGCGACCTTCCTCGGAACCGTGCGCTCTCACTCGCGCGGCAGGGACGTGATCGCCCTCGAGTACGAGGCCTACGAGGAGATGGCAGAAGACGTCATGGCCGGAATCGCAACCGAGGTGCACGGGCGCTTCGACCTATGCAAGGTGGCGATGGTGCACCGGCTCGGCCGCGTCGAGGTCGGCGAGACGAGCGTCGCGATCGCGGTCTCGGCGCCGCACCGGCGGGACGCGTTGGCCGCGTGCGCGGAGGCGATCGAGGCGCTCAAGGCACGCGTGCCGCTCTGGAAGAAGGAGCTCTACTCAGACGGCGAGGAGTGGATCGGCCGCGGCTCGTGAAGATTTGACGGGCTCCGCGAGTCGAGTCGCGGAGCCCGTCCTTGGTCGCTCAGTTGCCTAGCGCAGATCCGCTAGGGAGACCCTTGTAGGACGGATGCATGAAGCTAGCCGGCGCGGTGACCGCCCAGCTTCCGATCGCCCACACCGTGCCGGTTGCGGTCGCATTGATCGCGACCCCGAGCCCCTCACGGTTACTCGATGCGAAGAGGCAGCCGGCCGTTTCTGGATCGCAGGTGCGCCTCTGCGTCGCATTCGACGACGAGCTCTCGTACACGCAGAGGTGCCCCGGAGCCGCCTGCGGGTTCGTCACCGACCCCGGACACTCGGGCGTAGCGGGCGCGCCGGCGTTGAGGTAATGCGGCGTCGGTGCTGACGCGAGCCTGAACCCATATTCGATCCCGGATACGACGAACAGCCCGGCGGGCACGCTGTGCGCCCAGACCGACCAGTTACCGCGAACGGTCTTGCCTGCGGGCAACGGGTCCGGGAACGGACCGGCCGGCCCCTGAATGCCCTGCGCCCCCTGGGCCCCCTGGGCCCCCTGGGCCCCCTGCGCGCCCTGCGCGCCCTGCGCGCCCTGCGGGCCCTGCGGTCCGCGGTTGCCCTTCAGCTGGGCGATCGTCTTCTTGTTGATCTTCGTCTTCGTAACTGCTCCGTTCTTGAGCTGCTGCGTGCCAACGCTGTTCCTGGGCAACGCGTTGATTGCGGCAACGCTCGTTCCCCCGAGCGCGACGCCCAAAGCAATGCACGCGATGACCATGGCCGGTGACGGCCGGTGACGCAAGATGCGCCTCATCGTCCCTCCCTCTGATTTGAAAAGCTGACGGCGCCAACACTATTTCCCAAAGCGGACGAACGGTCAATGCCCCTCGATCCGCGTTACGTTCGTGCGGGTCGTCGTCAGGCCTTGGCCGGTTTTCGTGAGCGCTCAGTGTCGGGCGCGTTCCGGCTGACCGTAGGCTCCCTCGATCTCGCGGCCGTCGTCGCCAAGGTGACCGACGAGCGCGTCGGCACGATCGCCACCTTCCTCGGGACCGTGCGCACCAGTCGCGAGATCGTGACTCACCCCTCCAGAAGCGGGTGCCGCTCTCTGGAAGAAAGAGCTCTACGAGTCGGGCGAGGAGTGGATCGGCCGCGGCTCATAGGTCGCCGTGAACTCGTTGTTTCTCAAGCTGGCCGACGCCGATGAACGAATGAGAGAGGGCCGCCCGCGGGGGACGGCTCTCTCTTCATCGAATTGTCTGCTCGGCTCTAGCCCCGACCAACCGCCAGCTTGACTGGGAAGCCCCGCCGCTTGACGGTGCGAGGCCGTGGGCGCTGGGCGACCACGCGACCGCGCAACGAGCGCCTGGAGCGAACGCGGCGCACCCCGCCGACCGAGCAGTGTCGCTGCCGGATCTTCCGCTTGGCGGCTCCGAGGCGCAGCCCGATCACTCTCGGGACTACGCAGCGGACCGGAGGCGGCGGAGGCGGTGGTGGCGGCGGAGGCGGCGGAGGCGGAGGCGGTGGTGGTGGTGGTGGTGGTGGTGGTGGCGGCGGAGGCGGGGGTGGTGGCGGCGGAGGTGGCGGCGGAGGAGGCCCGCCGCCCTGAACAGCAGCCAGGGCGTCCACGAGGCCATGCCCGAAGTTGTTGTTCGGGGTCGGGGGCGCCGGCGGTGGCGGGCCGCAGTTGGTGTTCGGCGTGATGTTGGGGTTCGCCGTACCGTTCAAACGAGCCTTGGTCGCGGCGATGTCCCGGTTGAGGCTCGGAACCGCCTGCCAGAGGAGGGCGACGACGCCCACGACATGGGGACCGGCCATCGACGTGCCGCTGGCGTTCGCGTAGTTGGCATCGCCCGTATTGGTCGCGGAACGCGTGCCCGTGCCAGGCGCCACGATGTCCGGCTTGATCCGGTTGGAGCCGTCGACGGTCACCGGGCCGCGGCTGCTGAAGCCCACGACTGAGGTCGTGCCCGTGCTTAGCGCGCCGGTCGAGTAGGACGCGGCGTAGATCGCGGGCGGATCGGCGACGCTGCTGCAACTCGGTCCCGCATTTCCCGCGGAGACCTCCACGAAGATGCCGGCAGCCTGCGTGTTGTTGACGATCGTCTCCAGCGTGTTGGCCGCGCAGCCCTCGCTCGGCGGACAGCCCCAGCTGTTGTTCATGACGTGAGGCCGCTTCGTCGGATCGGGGTTCTGCCCCTGGAGATTCGTCGGTGCGATGAAGAACTGGAAGCACTCCGTGTAAGTCGCCGGGGTGCCATTGCCCTGGTCCATGTTCCGGCAGCCGATCCACTTCGCGCCGGGTGCGACGCCGATCTGATTGCCCGCGCCGTCGTCACCGACGGCGGTTCCTGTCACGTGTGTGCCGTGGAAGAAGTCGTCGCACGGCTCCTGGTGGTTGGGAGTGCAGATTCCGCCGCCAGAGTGGATGGCGTCCCACCAGTTGTAGTTGTGGTCCGCGGAGCTCCCGTTCCAGCCTCGGTAATGGGGCTTGAGCGCGTTGTGCGTCCAGCGCATGCCGGTGTCCTGGACGCCAACGACGATCCCGGTCCCGTTGAAGCCGAGGGACCAGACGTTCGGCGCCTTGACCTGGTTCACACCGGGCTCGACGACTTCCGGGTTGGCCGGGCCCTCAGACTCGATCATGGACACCGAGTCGAAGGAGTACTCGGCGATTGCCCCCTCGTCTCCCGCGAGCCAGTTGGAGGCGTCGTTCGACTCGATGACCTTGACATCAGGCCGTGCTGCAAGGCTGTTGACCAGAGCGCGGTCGCCCTTGGCGACGATCACGTTCGCAACCCAGAACGACTTGTACGACACACCCTGCGCCTCGAGCAGCGCACGGATCGGTCCCTGTGTCTTGTCGGCCTCTCGCTTGAGTGTGCGGTAGACGTACCAGCCTCGAGCATCCTGATCCTTCATGCGGTAAGCGGCGCTCAGATCCGCCTGCTGCGAAAGCTGGATGACGAACGACGCGTCGCGCCCGTTCGCGCTGTCGGTCATTACTCGATTCTCGACCTTGCCCGTGTAGCCCGTGATGGGCTGCAGGCCTCCGCTCTTGCTGCTCGCCAAAACCGGTGCAGCCCCGACGATCATGCCGACGAGCGCAAGCGTGATCGCAAGCTTGGGTCCTCCTGGCACAGCGTCCCCTCCCTGGGTTTGGTGCCCGCAGATTAGGGAGTTTGTGCGGTTCCTACAAGAATCAGGTCCAGGCGGAGCGGGGCCCCGCCCGGACGCGTTTTGCATTACTTCGCTGAGACCGCGGTGCCCGCGAACTGGCAGCGCGCGACGCCCGCGATCGAGTACTCCTCGCCGAGAAACGAGACGCTGACCGTCCCGGAACCTGTCGGCGTGCGGTAGACGATCGTCCCCGCCACGTCGTCGTCGTCGGCGCCGAGGACGTCGTAGTCGGAGCCCGCGTCGAGGTCGTCGTCCTCGCGGTAGAACGCGCCCGTGTCGGCGATCCCGGCCACGTGCATCCGGGCGTTGTCCAGGGTCGACCGCGCGCTCACAGACATGTCCCCGCTCGCCGCGCACGCCGCGCGGAGGATCAGCCCGCCGAAGGTGAGGATCGTGCCGACCGGCGTGTTGGCAGGGGCGTCGAAGCCGAGCTTCGCGGCGCCCGGCCCCGCCGGACCCGCCGCTCCCTGAGGCCCCTGCGGCCCGACCGGTCCCGGCGGCCCGGCCGGCCCCTGGAGACCCCGCGCACCGCGAGTCGTCGGGATCACGGAGCTTGGAAGCTTCGCGTTCTTCCCGAGCGGGACGAGCCGGCCGGGCTTGGGCCTCCGCGACGCCTTGATCCCGTTCACCGCTCCTGCGTTCCGGGCGAACGCCGCGATCGAGCGTCTGGCCGCGCCGCCGGCGGGCAATGCCGTGAGCATGGCGAGCAAGAGCGCCGCACCGGCAAGCACGGCGATGAGTCGAGCTGTACGCACGAGTGACCTCCTCGGGTGGGAAACGAGTGGCCTCCTCAACTACCGGGCACAGCGGCGCCATGCGCGCAATCGGGCTATTTCGGCGCGATTTCGGCGCGGAGTTGCCGATAGGCCACCCGGGTACCATGAGTCGTATGACCGAGCTGACCCCTGAGGAACGCGAGAGGCTCGCAGAGCTCTCGTACTACGAGCCGCCGGAACCGGTGCGCCACGAATCGCGCTTCCCGTTCCTGCGCAAGCTCTTTGCGCCGCTGATCGCGGCCGGTGCGTTCCTGCTCAAGTTCGGCGCGCCGCTCCTCAAGTTCAAGTTCCTGTTCTCGATCTTCATCTCGGCCGCGTTCTACGTCTGGTTCGGCGGCTGGTGGTTCGGGATCGGTCTGATCGTCCTCCTGTTCGTGCACGAGATGGGCCACGTGCTCGAGGCGAAGCGTCAGGGGCTGCCCGTGAGCGCGCCGCTCTTCATCCCGTTCCTGGGGGCGATGATCACGATGCGGGAGATGCCCCAGGACGCCTGGAACGAGGCGAAGGTCGCGATCGCGGGGCCGCTGGTCGGGTCGCTCGGCGCCGCTGCGATCTGGATCGCGGGCGAGGCCACCGACTCGAATCACCTGAAGGCGCTCGCCTTCCTCGGCTTCCTGATCAACCTGTTCAACCTCTTGCCGGTCGTCCCGCTCGATGGAGGGCGGATCGTGGCGGCGCTCCATCCGGCCCTCTGGGTGCTCGGTTTCGCGGGGCTCCTCGGCCTCGTCGTGATCGCGCCGAACCCGCTCCTGATCATCATCGTCGTCCTGGCCGGACTCGAGCTCTGGAACCGCTGGCGGATGCGCAACAATCCACAGCTGCAGTCGTACTACCGCGTCACGGCGCCCCAGCGGGCAATGGTCGCGGTCCTCTACTTCGGCCTGGCCGCGCTGCTCGTGCTCGGAATGGAGGCCACGCACCTGCCGCGCGACATCCTTCGCTGATGCACGACGAGGAGCTGTTGAGGAGCCACCAGGGCGCGCTGCCCGAGAACGTGCTCTCGATCGCGCGTGAGTTCTGGGCCGGGTTCGCCGCGGTGGACAGGATCGACCGGCCTGCGGTCTCGATTTTCGGCTCGGCGCGCATTCAGCCGGACTCCCGCGCATACGCGGCGGCCCGCAAGGTGGGCAGACGCTTCGCGAAGCATGGCTGGGCGGTGATCACGGGCGGCGGCCCGGGCGTGATGGAAGCGGCCAACCGCGGTGCGAAGGAGGCAGGCGGGCTCTCGGTCGGCTTCAACATCGAGCTCCCGCACGAGCAGGGCTCGAACCCGTACCTGGACATCTCGTACACGTTCAAGCACTTCTACGCGCGCAAGGTCTGCTTCGTGAAGCCGGCGGAGGGGTTCGTCATCTTCCCGGGCGGCTTCGGGACGCTCGACGAGCTGTTCGAGGCGCTGACGCTGATCCAGACGGGCAAGGCGCAGAACTTCCCGGTCGTCCTGATCGGCATCGACTACTGGGAGGAGATGATCTCCTGGGTGTGCTACGAGGAGCGCACGGAGTTCCGGACCGAGGAGAAGGCCGACGCGCGGTGAGGCTGCGCGACCTGCCCTCGGTTGACGAGCTCGCGCGAGGGAGCGACGACGCGCTCGCCGTCGAGGCGGCACGGGCCGTCCTCGCGCGCGCGCGCGAGCACATACACGCGGGCGCGGACCCTGGAGACCTTGCCGAACGACTTCGCACGGAGCTCGCGGCGGCCCGTTCGGCCAGGTTGCGGCGCGCCTTGAACGCGACGGGCGTGGTCGTGCACACGAACCTGGGGCGCGCACCGCTGGCGGAGGCGGCTCTCGAGCGCGTCCACGAGGTCGGGCGCGGCTACTCGAACCTCGAGTACGACCTGAGCGCGGGCACGCGCGGCTCGCGGCAGGATCACGTGGCGGGGATCCTCAGACGTCTGACGGGCGCGGAGGCTGTGCTCGTCGTGAACAACAACGCGGCCGCTGTCCTGCTCGCCCTGGCCGCGCTCGCCGAGGGACGGGAGGTGCTCGTCTCGCGCGGCGAGCTGATCGAGATCGGCGACGGCTTCCGGATCCCTGACGTGCTGGCGCGCTCGGGCGCGCGGCTCGTCGAGGTCGGGACGACGAACCGGACTCGCGCCGCGGACTACGAGCGTGCGATCGGGCCCGAGACGGCGCTGCTCCTGCGGGTGCACCAGTCGAACTTCCGGCTCGTCGGCTTCACGGAGCTTCCGTCCGTCGCCGAGCTGGCGAAGGTCGCGCAGCGGCACGACCTGCCGCTGATCGACGACCTCGGCTCCGGCGCGCTGACCCCGACGAACAGTCGATTGCTGAGCGAGGAGCCGTCGGTTCGCGAGAGCCTCGAGGCCGGTGCCGACCTCGTCTGCTTCTCCGGGGACAAGCTCCTCGGCGGGCCGCAGGCGGGGATCGTGGTCGGAAATGCCGAGCTCGTCGAGCGGCTGCGGCGCCATCCGCTCCAGCGCGCGGTTCGCGCGGACAAGCTGACGCTGGCCGCGCTCGAGGGGACGCTCGCGCTCTACCTGGAGCCGGAGCGTGCGCTGCGGGAGGTGCCGGTGCTGAGGATGGCGCTCGAGAACGCAGACGCGGTCCGGGCGCGGGCAGAGCGTCTGGCCGAGCTCGTCGGCGGTGAGGTCGAGGAGACCGTCGGACGCATCGGCGGAGGAGCACTTCCACTCGCCGAGCTCCCGAGCTTCGCGTGCGCCGTCGAGGAAGAGCTTGCCGCGCCGCTCCGTGCCGGCGACCCGCCGGTTGTCGGGGTCGTCCGCGACGGACGCCTCCTGCTCGACTGCCGTACGCTGACGGACGCCGAGGCGGACGAGGTCGCGGCGCTCGTCGCGGCAGCTCGCGCTTGATGCCGCTGACGGTCGGCACCGCCGCTCGACCTGCCCGACGGAACGCGGCTGTCACTGATCGACGTGCCCGGTCATGAGCGGTTCATCCGGAACATGGTCGCCGGGGCCAGCGGGATCGACCTCTTCCTGCTCGTCATCGACGCGACCGAGGGCGCACGCCCGCAGACGCATGAGCATCTGGCGATCCTGCGGCTGCTCGGCGTCGAGAACGGCGTCGTCGCGGTGACGAAAGCGGATGCGGCCGATCCGGAGACGCTCGAGCTGGTGAAGGGCGAAGCCCGGGAGCTCGTACCGGGCGCGGCTGTGATCCAGGTCAGCGCCAAGACCGGCGAGGGGCTCGACGAGCTCCGTGCAGCGCTCGTGTCGGTCGCCGACGGCCTCGAGCACGAGGCGCTGCTCGGCGCGACGAGGCTCTACGTCGACCGCTCCTTCACCTTGCACGGGATCGGCACCGTCGTCACGGGAACGCTGTGGTCGGGCTCGGTCGGCGCGGGCGACGAGCTGCGGGCCGAGCCTGCCGGGATCGACGTGCGGGTGCGCAGCGTCCAGGTGCACGACGAGCCGGTCGACCGAGCCGAGGCGGGCCAGCGGGTCGCGCTCGCGCTGCCCGGAATCGAGCGCAGCGCGCTGCACCGTGGAAACGCGCTCGCCGAGCCCGGCGCCTATCCCGTGAGCTACCGGCTCGACGTCGAGCTCGCCGAGCTCGAGCCGATCGGCGACCACACGCGCGTGCACGTCCACCACGGCACGACCGAAACTCCGGGCCGGATCGTGCGGGTGGGCGACCGCTTCGCCCAGCTTCGGCTCGCCTCGCCGGTGGTCGCGGCCCGCAACGACCGCTTCGTCCTCCGCGACGGGACGACGGTCGGCGGCGGTCGCATTCTCGACCCGGCTCCGCCGCGCGCACCGGATTCGGCTCGCCTCGAGTTGCTCGCGACAGACGACCCCGAGTCGATCGTGAAGGCGCTCGTGCACGATCCGGTCCGATCGGAGGAGCTCGCTGCCCGCGCGCTTCTCTCCCACGCCGAGCTCGAACAGGGCCTCGCGGCAGTGGAGCACGCGGGAGAGTGGTACTTCTCGGCGGAGTGGCTCGACCGCGCTAGGCGCGAGGCCTGGACTCGGTTGACCCTGCGTGCCGAGGCGGCTCCGCTCGACCCCGGCCTGGCCGCCGGCGAGCTCCTGCCGGGGGCGACGCCGTGGGCGGAAACGATCCTCCCGCTGCTCGACCTCGAGCACAGGGACGGCAAGGTGTACCTCCCCGGAACCGGCGCGGCCCTTGGTGAGCGCGCCGCCGAGGCCGAGGCGCTCGAGGCCCGGCTCGCAGAAGCCGGCTTCAGCCCGGTGCCGGTCGACGATGTCGAGCTCGCGCGCTTCCTCGAAGGCGAAGGGCGGCTCGTGCGGGTCGGCGACCGGCTCGCGATCGGGATCGAGGCGTACGAGCAGGCAAAACGGACGCTCGTCGAGGAGTGCCGGCGAACGGGGACGATCACGCTCGCCCGCTTCCGAGACCTGCTCGGCATCTCGCGCAGGCCGGCGCAGCTCCTCCTCGAGCGCTTCGATGCGGACGGCTTGACTCGCCGCGTGGGCGATGAACGCGTCCTGAGGCGCGGAGCTACGATCGAGCGGTAGGGAGCGGCACGGGCCCGGTGGCCCAGCTCGTCTTCAAAACGAGTGAGGTCTGGTAGCCCCAGGCTGGGTAGGTTCGACTCCTGCGCCGCTCCGTCGGAACCGTCCGACGCTCTCACGCGGGGGCGTAGGCTTCAACGAACGACCAAGGAGGCTCAGATGGCACTTGCCCGTGTAGTTGAGTTCGAGGGCGTCGACAGCGAGCGGATCGCCCAGATGCGCCAGGAGATGGAGGGGGGCGAGCGTCCCGCCGACATCCCGGCGACGGAGTTGATGGTCCTCCACGATCCCGAGTCCTCGAAGTCGCTCGCGATCGTGCTCTTCGATAACGAGGAGGACTACGCGAAGGGCCACGCGGCCCTCGACGCGATGCCGGCCAGCGACACGCCGGGGCAGCGAACGTCGGTGACGAAGTACGACGTCGCGATCCGCATGGCCGACTAGCCCCGCCCGCGGCATGCAGGTCACGAAGAGCAGCATCGACACCCGCCAAGGGCCAAGTGACTGGTTCGCCGGCGCGGTCTACCTCGACCAGGTAGCCGCGCCGGCGGGCTCGTCGCGTGTGAGCGCGAGCTGCGTCCACTTCACGCCCGGCGCGCGGACGGCCTGGCACAGGCACCCGAACGGCCAGACGATCTACGTCACCGAGGGCGTCGGCCTGGCTCAGCACCGCGGCGGCCCGGTCGAGGTCATTCGTCCCGGCGACCGTGTCTTCTTCGAGCCCGGCGAGGAGCACTGGCACGGCGCGGCACCGAACCGCTACATGACGCACATCGCGATCCAGGAAGTCGACGCGGACGGCCATCCGGCCACCTGGGGCGACCACGTGACCGACGAGGAGTACGGGGCGGCGCCGCCGATCGACTAGTTTCGCGCGTCTGTGCAGAGCCTGAGCTCATTCCGCGACACGTTCGGCGGGGACATCGTCCTTCCCGACGACCCCGCGTACGACCAGGCGCGCGCGGTCTGGAACGGGATGGCCGACCGGCGGCCTGCGCTCGTCGTTCGACCGACCGGCGTGGACGACGTCGTCTCGGCTCTACGGTTCGCTCGCGAAGACGACCTCTTGATCGCAGTCCGCTGCGGCGGCCACAGCATCCCGGGTCTCTCGACCTGCGACGACGGGATCGTGATCGATCTCTCCCGGATGCGCGGCGCGGAGGTCGATCCCGAGCGGCGAACCGCGCTGCTCAGCGGCGGTTCGCTGCTCGCCGACCTCGACGCCGCCGCACAGGAGCACGGCCTCGTCTGCCCGGTCGGGGTCGTCTCGCACACGGGCGCCGCGGGGCTGACGCTCGGCGGCGGCATGGGCCGGCTCCAGCGCCGGTTCGGGCTTACTGTCGACAACCTCGTCTCGGTCGACCTCGTCACCGCCGACGGCCGGCTCGTGCATGCGTCCGAGGACGAGCATCCAGACCTCTTCTGGGGTCTCCGCGGCGCTGGCCCGAACTTCGGGATCGCGACCGCGCTCGAGTACGGGCTCCATCCGCTCGACCACGCGATTACCTACGGGACCATTGTCCATCCGCTCGACCGCGCCCGTGACCTCGCCGGGCTCTGGCGCGACCTGGCGGAGAACGGCCCCGACGAGCTCTTTTTGTCCTTCGGCGTCACCGACCAGGAAGAGGCTTACCTGACCGCCCTCCACTCGGGGCCGCCGGAGCGGGCCGAGCGCGACCTGGCCGAGCTGCGCGCGTTCGGGCAGCCGGCGGGCGACTCGATCAAGGCGATGCCCTACCTCGAGACCCAGCATCTGAACGACGAGGCGCAGGACTGGGGCCACCGCTTCTACATGAAGAGCGCGTTCCTGCCCGCGCTGACCGACGAGGTGGTCGACCTCTGCGTCGAGCACGCCACGCGCGCGCCCGACGGCGCCGAAAGCGGCTTCTCCGTCTGGGCGTGGGGCCGCAGGATCTCGGACGTGCCCGAGGACGGAACGGCCTTCACCGGTCGAGAGGCCGCGGCCTGGCTGGCCGCGGAATCGATGTGGGACGACGCCCAGCTCGACGAGCAGTGCCGCGCGTGGGGCCGCGAGGCGCTGGCCGACCTGGCGCCGTTCGCCTCGGACGGGCGTTACGTGAACGACGTCGCCGAGGTGGGCGCGGACGTGGCGCGCACGGTCTACGGCGACGCGAAGTACGACCGGCTCGTCGCGCTCAAGCGCGAGTGGGACCCGGAAAACGTGTTCCGGCTGAACCAGAACGTCCAGCCGTAGCCGTCGCGTGCATGAGCCGCACGTGAGCGGCATGTGAGGGGCTCGCCGCACGCTCATGGGGTCAAGTCGACCAAGGAGGGTCGAGATTCCATCGCGTTTCCATCGCCCATCCATGGAACCGGAGGCTCCTTCGAGCCAAGACTGGTGCGGTGGCGCACAAGACCGACAAGGAGGCACCATGAATCGCATCCGACCCCTCGAGCTGGCCGCGCTCGGGACAGTTCTCCTGATCTTCGCTTTCCCCCAGAGCGGGGCCGGCGAGCTCAAGCCGGACACCATCTCGCCCACGCACCAATCCGGCTCGGAGCCGCAGCTCGTCTCCGACGGCTCTGGAGACGTCGTCGCGGTCTGGCGTGACGTCGACGACAACGCCGAGTCGATTCGCGCGGCTTTCCGACCCAGGTACGGAGGCTTCGGCGACTCGGAGACGATCTCCGTCCCGGCGCTCGCGGCCGAGTCGCCGCGCGTCGCCATGGACCGGCTGGGCAACGCCGTCGCGGTGTGGCACGTGTCGACGACCGGACGCGACAGCCTCGTCCAGGCTTCGATCCGGCCGGCAGGAGGCGCCTGGACCGCTCCACAGGTTGTGTCCGATCCGAGCGAGCTGGCCTTCGGGGCGGACGTCTCGATCCAGGCGGGTCGAATGACCATCGTCTGGGTCGCGCGCGAGCAATGGCGGCCGGTGATTCAGACGGCCGGCCGGACGATGACCGAGCCCTGGACGGCACCGGCAACGATTTCCGGGCCGATCGGCGGTTCCTATTCGCCGACGGTCGCGATGGACGACAAGGGCGGAGCCGTGGCGGCCTGGCAATGGTGGGACGGCTCGTACCGCCGCATCGAAGCCGCCGTCCGCTCGTCCGACGGCACCTGGTCTAAGCCTGACGAGCTCTCTGCCCCGGGCCATACGGCCACGGCTCCGATCGTCGGGATGGATGCCGCCGGGAACGCGGTCGCCGCCTGGATTCGCTCGAACGGAATCGCACCGGCGGCCCAGACGGCGTCCCACCCGGCCGGTGGAGCGTGGAGCCTGCCGCAGAACCTGTCTAGGCGTGGCCGAAACGCGGCCTCGATCGACCTCGCCATGAACCGGCGCGGAGACGCGGTCTTGAGCTGGGTCCAGGCCGGCGGCCTCAAGACGGCGTTCCGCGCGCCCGGAGAGACGAAATGGACGCGCGTGCCGATCACGGCGAGCTGGGGCGGGCTCGGAGCGCACGTCGCACTCGACGAGGAGGGCGACGCCACCGAGGTGTGGGACTCCGGATACGAGGTGTCGGCGACCTACAAGCCCGTGGGCGAACCGTGGCAGGACGACTATCTCTTGACCGGCTACGGCGAGGAAGACGAGGGCTACTGGGGGAGCGTCGTCACCGCGCAATCACGCAACAACGCGCTGGCTGCGTGGGTCGTGGGCGGCGCCAACGATGACCTGATCGACGTCGTCGGCTACGACAAGGACACCTCGCGCCTCGAGCACGAGGACGAGGGCGACGACGAGGGCGACGACGGAGGTGACGAAGGCGAGCTCTTCCAGGGCACGAGCCACGCCGACAGGCTCGTCGGCACGCCTGGAAACGACGTGTTCTACGCGCGCGGCGGCGACGACGTGATCATCGGGCGAGGCGGCCGGGACATCGTCTACGGCGGCCCGGGCGACGACCTCGTTCTCGGGGGTCGCGGCAGTGACCGGCTCTTCGGCGGTCCGGGCCGTGACCGCATCGTCGGCGGCCGCGGCAACGACGTCCTGGTCGGGAACTCAGGCCGGGACGTCCTCAAGGGCAACCGGGGAGACGACACGCTGCGCGGCGCCGACCAGGCCCGCGACCGGGTCTTCGGCGGGAGCGGGCTCGATCGGTACCGCCTCGACCCCTGGCTCGATCGCGCACGCTCCGTCGAGTCGAGGCTCTGAGCTGCTAGACGGGCTGCTCTACCCTCCCCCGGGTTGAGCAGCCCGTCGCATTCCGCGCAGGAGGTCGTCCTCGTTCGTCACGGGGAGACGGACTGGTCGCGCGCCGGCAGGCACACAGGGCGCACCGACGTCCCGCTGACCGAGCAGGGCCGTCGCCAGGCCGAGGCGGTCGGCGTCGCGCTTCGGGACCGCGCGTTCGCAGTCGTCCTGACGAGCCCGCTCGCACGCGCGCTCGAGAGCTGCCGCCTCGCCGGCTTCGGCGACGGGGCGCAGCCGCGTGACGAGCTGATGGAGTGGGACTACGGCGCCTACGAGGGACGCACGACCTCCGAGATCCGCGAGGAGCGCCCAGGCTGGACGCTCTGGCGCGACGGCGTCCCCGAGGGAGAGTCGATCGACCAGGTCGGCGAGCGGGCGGACAGCGTCATCGACCAGATCCGCGCGCTCGACGGCGACGCTCTGCTGTTCGCGCACGGGCATTTCCTCCGCGTGCTCACGGCGCGCTGGCTGGAGCTGGAGCCATCGGCCGGGCGCCTGTTCGCGCTCGACCCGGCCACGCTCAGCGCGCTCGGCTACGAGCGCGAGACGCCGGTCATCCGGCTCTGGAACAACGCCGTCACCGGTTGATACCGCCCCTAGCGGGACTGCGTATTTGCCGCACCCATATCCGCCGAGATATTCGCTTGTTTTTTGCAGCTGCGCGAGCTAGTCTCGTCGTTACATGATGATCGCTACCTTCACCAACCAACTCGGTGCTCGGCGCCCGGCAGCGGCAGCGTCCTGGAACTTTGGTCGCCAGCTCGGCCTGCTCGACGCGGAAACAGCCTTCGTTTGGAGGTGCTCAGGCTAGGACTTTAGCCACATGGCAGCTTCATGCGAGGGCGACCGAGAGGTCGCCTTCGTCGTTCCGGGACTCGAGCGCGTTCAAAAGGGAGGTGAGCAGCTGAATCGCACCAGCGTAAATTCAGGCACCACCAATAGTCCCTGAATTCTCGGAGGAATACCACCCTGCGGTGCTACGCCCTGCGTCGATTCGCCGGTTGAAACCAACGACAGAGCCCGAGAGGAGGAACGATGCTCCACCAGGACAGCCACGGACGTCTCTTGCTCGCGCAGGAGCACGCCGACCGCCTGGCCGAGGACTATGGCCGGTCGGGATCATCGGCCGCGCGTCGTCGCGCCCACGACCTGGCAAGCCTCTTGAGCCGCCGTCGCCGGCGCCGGCTTTACAGGCAGAGGGCGTACTCCGCGTGATGACGAGCAACTGCGAGCAGCACGCGCCCGGATCGATGAGCATCTCCCCCTTCGCTCCGGGCGCGTGTTGCAGGTCCAACTGGGTGTAGGACCCGAGCACGTTGGTTCGACTGACGGGGGCTGTCGGCCGAGTGCTGAGTGTCGACGTCGATGGTTGTAGTGCCAGAGCCTCACCGCGATCGCTCGCCACCGGCGCCGCATGCTCCAGCGACCGATCGTCGCGGGGGCTCACTGAACGCTTACAACCGAGCGCAAAATCGTTACGTCTTGTTCACGGACCGTGAACGCGGCCGTCGTACGTTCGTACCGTGCGGCACAGGTCTGACATCCAGGGCCTGCGCGCCGTCGCCGTTCTGCTCGTGGCGCTCGGGCACGCGGGAGTTCCCTTCCTCAAGGGCGGCTATGTCGGGGTCGACGTCTTCTTCGTCCTCTCGGGCTTCCTGATCACAGGGCTGCTGCTGTCGGAGGCGCTCGCGACGGGGCGCGTGTCGCTCGTCCGCTTCTACGCGCGGCGCGCACGGCGCATCCTCCCGGCGGCCGTGCTCACGCTGGTCGTGACGACGATCGCGGCGCAGCACCTGCTCAACTTCGTCCGCGCCCGGGACGTGGTCACGGACAGCATGTGGGCGTCGTTCTTCGCCGCGAACGTGCACTTCGCGGCGCTCGGGAGCGACTACTTCCAGCAGGGACAGCCGCCGTCGCCGATCCAGCACTTCTGGTCGCTGTCCGTGGAGGAGCAGTTCTACCTCGTCTGGCCCACGCTGCTCGGGCTTGCGCTGTTCGGTCTCGTCCGAAGGCGGGCGCGCCGCGGCTGCTTGCTGCTCGTGATCGCCGCAGCGGGGCTGACCTCGCTGGCGTGGTCGATCCACGTCACCGCCTCGTCGCCGACCTCCGCCTACTTCTCGACGCCGGCCCGCGCCTGGGAGCTCGCGCTCGGCGCCGGTCTGGCCGTCGCCGCGCCTACGGTCGCGCGCATCCCCGCCGTCGCGCAGGTTGCCCTCGGCTGGGCGGGCTTGTCCGCGATCGCCTGTGCGGCGGTGCTCTTCTCCGGCAGCACGGCGTTCCCGGGCTACGCGGCCCTCCTCCCCGCGGTCGCAGCCACGCTCGTGACCGCCGCGGGCGAGCACCGGCTCTCCGTGGGCAGGCCGCTCTCGACGGCGCCGCTCCGCTACGTCGGCGACCGCTCGTACGCCTTCTACCTCTGGCACTGGCCGGTGCTCGTGATCGCGGCCGAGTATGCGGGCCACGACCTCTCGCTCGGGGCGAACCTGCTTCTGCTCGCGGGCGCCTTCGGCCTCTCGATCGTCAGTTACGCGCTCGTCGAGAACCCGCTGCGGCGCCTGCGCTGGCCGACCCCGGTAGGCGGGCTCGCCTGGCCCGCCTCGGCCGCCGCCGTGCTCGCGGTCGCGTTCGTCGTCTCCGGCTCCCTCGACGGCACGGCGAAGCGGCTCGAAGCCGCTGCGGTATCGGTCAAGCCTCCACAGCTCATCGACGCCGCCGCGGCGGCAAGCCTCGACGAGCCGCCCGATGCGCCGCTGCCGCCAGTGGTCGCCGCCGTCCGGGCCGCAGAGGACGGAGCGCCGATCCCGTCACCGCTGACACCGCCCGTCGGCCGCCTGCGCGACGACATCTACAAGTTCCCGAACGGCTGCGCGGCCCGCCAGGGCCAGACGAAGAGCCGGGTCTGCAGGCTCGGCGACACGAGGAGCGCAAAGCTGATCGCGGTCATCGGCGACTCGCATGCGCAGATGTGGATGCCGACGATCCTGGATATGGCCCAGCGAGACAGCTGGGTCGTCGTCCCGTTCGTCAAGGTGAGCTGCATCCCCCGCACCTGGGTCGACGTCCGAGGCGAGTGCCGCACCTGGTACCGCTGGGCGACGAAGCGCGCGGGTCAGCTGCGCCCGGACGTGACGCTGATCGTCGCCAGCTGGGCCGGCACGTGGGCGCCCTCACGCGCCGTTCGTGCGGTCTCAACTGCGACGGCGACGATGCGCCGGTCGTCGCGCACGGTGATCGTCGTCGACGACCCGCCGGGCCAGCGCGTCGACCCGACGAACTGCGTCCTCGAGCCCCACTCGACGATGAAGACCTGCTCGATCGTCCAGACCAGGGTCCAGCAGCGGACGAGCGCCGCGATCGCAGCGAACGCCCAGCAGCAGCGCGTCGGCTTTCTGAAGACGCGCGGCTGGTTCTGCGCGCTCACGCGAGACGGGCGCAAGACGTTGTGCCCGCTCGTCGTCAACCAGACGATCACGTACGTCGACCTCGGACACATCTCGAAGACGTACGCGCTCGAGCTCGCGCAGCCGTTCCGCGTCGGCTTCCGAGCGCAGCTGTTCGGCTAAGTCTCCTGCAACGAGTGGGAGCGGCTGCCGTTTCGCCGCCCAGAGACCCGCTCTTCTGGCCGGGGACGCTACTTAAGCGCCTTCGTACACAGATGACGCGCCTCGTGGTCAGTGGCGAGCACGGGGAGAGGACGCTCGTGAAGGCGAGACTAAGGGCCTTCGTAATACATGCCCTGCTGGGCAGTGGCAGAGCCTTGCGCGACGTTGCGAACTGCCGCTTCCACATCTCGCCCTGCGAGCGCCTTCTGTCGCGCTTGCTCAGCTTCGATTCGTTCGTGTTTCTTCCGGTGCCGACGAGCTACGTATCGCTTCCACAGGTTCAGTGTGTTCGCCTCCTTCCGCCCATCGTATGACCTCGGGCCGACAATCTCTTCCCCGCTCGGGGTGACATTTCTGATCACTCGCACACCCCGGCGACAGTTCGTCTACCAGGAAGTCTTGGCGAAACCAATTGACGAATTTGCGCGATCGAGGAGAAGAGCTACGCCAACACCCAAATCGCTGCTCCATGACAAACGCGAAAGCCCCGAGCGCGATCCCTCCAAGTGCCTGTCTGCGTCTGCCCTCGGTTCCTGAACGTCGCCGCCCGTCCACCCCGAGCGCGAGAGCGAGCCCGCCGAAGATGATCGGCGCGCTCTCGCTAGCGCCTACGCTGTCGCCCTTGAGGTTGGAGCGGCGTCCCCGGGAGAGCGACGGAATGTAAGCACGGCGCTGACGGCAAGTAGCCAGGCGACGAAGACGAGGAAGCCGACAAACCCGATTGCGAGTGGTAGTAGCACTGCGGCCGGAAAGCCAGCCCAGCCGAGCAACCGGGGGAGCACGCCATAGCGGAGCGCCGCAAGCGAGACCGCGACCACGAGGGGAATCGCGGCGAGCGCTGCGCATACGTAGAGCAGGAATCCGGCGTCCTCAAACAGTCGGCGCGTGTTGGGGTCGAGGGTGAAATTGTCATCCATCGCCGTGAACGCAGTCGCCCGTGACACTGCATTACCGGCGAGGATGAGCGCCCCGCAGGCGATCCCGCTTGCCCATGCCAGCGAGGCGAGCATGGATCTCTCCTTCTCAATTCTCGCGATCAGGCAGCGGAGCGCGGTCGCGAAGATGAGCAGGGCTAGCGCCGCCCCGGCGATGAGGAAGAAGGCGCCGACCTCCTTTGCACGGTGTCCGCTCGATGCGTAGTAGTCGAGAATCTCGCGGTCGCTGTTTCCGACCTCGA
>VAXT01000207.1 GCA_005883245.1 Actinomycetota bacterium
AAGCCGCAGGAGATCCTCGCCATCACGTTCACGAACAAGGCCGCGGGCGAGATGCGCGAGCGGCTCGAGGACATGCTCGGCGGCGTCGCGCGCTCGATCTGGATCCTCACCTTCCACTCCGCGTGCGGTCGCATCCTGCGCCGCGAGGCGCCGCGGCTCGGCTACCGCTCGAACTTCACCATCTACGACCAGGCCGACCAGGTCCGGCTGACGAAGGCCTGTCTCGAGGAGCTGGAGCGCGACCCGAAGCGCTTCGTCCCGCGCGGGATCCACGCCCAGATCTCGACCGCGAAGAACAACCTTGTCGGCCCCGACGAGTACCGCCAGCGCGTCTCGTCCTTCTACGACCAGACCGTGGCCGACGTGTACGACCTGTACCAGCGCCGCATGTTCGCCTCGAACGCCGTCGACTTCGACGACATGCTCTTCCTCACGGTCCAGCTGCTCGAGAACTTCCCCGAGGCGCGTGAGAAGTGGCAGACCGCCTTCCGCTACATCCTCGTCGACGAGTACCAGGACACGAACCACGCGCAGTACCGGTTCCTGCAACTCATGGCCGAAAAGCACAAGAACCTTTTCGCCGTCGGCGATCCGGACCAGTCCATTTACGCGTTCAGAGGGGCAGATATCCGCAACATCATGGAGTTCGAGGCCGACTTCCAGGGCACGCGCGTCATCCCGCTCGAGCAGAACTACCGCTCCACGAACACGATCCTCCGCGGCTCGAATGCGGTCATCGCCAACAACCGCGAGCGCAAGCCGAAGGAGCTCTGGTCGGAGCTCGGCGAGGGGGAGCCGATCCACGTGATCGAGGTCGAGGACGAGCACGCGGAGGCCCGGTTCGTCGCCGCCGAGATCGCGCGCCTGGTCGAGGAGGACTTCAGCGGGTCGGAGGTCGCGGTCTTCTACCGGACGAACGCGCAATCCCGCGTGCTCGAGGACGTGCTCGTGCGCCAGGCGATCCAGTACCAGGTCATCGGCGGCCCGAAGTTCTACGAGCGGGCCGAGATCAAGGACGTGATCGCGTACCTCCAGGTGATCGACAATCCGTACGACGCGGTCTCGCTGATGCGGATCGCCAACAAGCCGCGGCGCGGGATCGGGGACACGACGATCGCCCGGCTCCAGACGTACGCGGACGCGCACGGCATCTCGCTCTGGGAGGCGACCGAGTTCCCGGAGGAGGCCGGAGTGGGGGCAGCTCCCCTCAAGGCGGTGCAGGCGTTCCGCACGCTCCTCCAGTCGCTCGAGGCCGAGCGCACGATCGAGGCGCAGGGCCGGCTCGAGAACCTCCAGGAGCTCGTCGGGGTTGCCCAGGAGTACCAGGCCGCGGCCGACGAGCCGAGCCTGTCGAGCTTCCTGCAGGAGATCTCGCTCTTCGCCGACCAGGACGCCCTCCGAGGGGAGCAGAGCCTCGTCACGCTGATGACGCTGCACAACGCGAAAGGGCTCGAGTTCCGGGCGGTGTTCATGATCGGGATGGAGGAAGGGATCTTCCCGCACTCGCGCTCGCTCGAAGAGGCGATGCTCGAGGAGGAGAGGCGCCTCGCTTACGTGGGCATGACCCGGGCGCAGGAGCGGCTGACACTCACCCACGCGTCGTCGCGCTCGCTCTGGGGGTCGAGGAACTACAACCTCCCGTCGCGCTTCATCGACGAGCTGCCGGAGCAGGGAGTCGAGCGCGAGCGGCTACGGCCGGCTTCCTGGTCGAGCTACGGCAGCCGGCAGACAATCGCGCCCCGCACGGACGTGCCGGACCTGTCCACCGGCGACAACGTGCGCCACGGCACGCTCGGCGAGGGCGTCGTCACAGCGATCGACGCGGGCGGAGTTGTCACGGTCCGCTTCGCCGACGGCGTCGAGCGCCGCCTCATTCTCGAGTACGCCCCGCTCGAGCGGGTCTAGATCTAGCCGAATTGGCAGCAGGCTAGGGCTCCGAAGAGTCCCTCCCACGGGGAGAGGCAAGAGCGCCGAGATGGCGACTATGAATCTCAATGCTCTCTCTGCGGCTCCCCAAGAGTGTCGTCGCGGCTGCGATCGTCTTGTGCGCTCTCGTGGCGGCGTTGCCGAGTGCGGGCAGCCGCCTGGGGAGGAGGATGTACGTGGGTAGCTGGAGAAGTACCGGAGTCGAGTGAGACTTCCTCGGCCCTACCGACTGCTCACGGCGGCAGCGATCGTGCTTGTCGCGTTGGTCGTTGTGCTGCCGAGCTCCGGCGGGCGTGGCCAGGCTTCACAGGGAACGGCCAAGCGGCTGTCCATTGCGGTCGTGTGCGTCGAGTTGCACGGGAACCTCGAGACGAGGCGCGACATCAAGCTTCGAATGCATGGCAGATGCCCGCGCGGCGAGAAGCTCGTCCCGCTGCCCAGGGGCCGCCGCGGGCCTAGGGGGCGACGGGGGGCCGCCGGGCCCGCCGGACCTGCAGGCCCGCAAGGTCCTGCCGGCGCGCCGGGTGCCAAGGGGGCGACGGGAGCGATTGGGCCCGCCGGTCCCTCCGGTCCGCGCGGGACGACCGGCTCACGCGGAGCCACCGGGTCGCGAGGCGTAACAGGAGCTCGCGGCGCGACCGGCGCACGGGGTGCCACAGGAGCTCGCGGCGCGACTGGTGCACGCGGCCCGACGGGCGCTCGCGGTCCGACTGGCGCGCGGGGAGCGACGGGAGCCAGAGGTGCAACGGGTGCCCAAGGCGCCACAGGAGCACGAGGTGCGACCGGTGCTAGCGGCACGACTGGTGCACGCGGCGCAACTGGTGCCCGCGGTCCGACCGGTGCTCGGGGCCCGACCGGAGCTCGCGGTGCCACCGGTGCCCAGGGCACGACAGGTCAGACCGGCGCGACGGGCACAACGGGGGCAACCGGGGCAACCGGGGCGACCGGAGCGAAGGGAACGACCGGTGCGACGGGTGGGACCGGGGCGCGCGGCGCTACAGGCACTCAAGGCGCGACCGGCCCGACCGGTGCTCGCGGCCCGACCGGAGCTCGAGGCGCGACCGGCGCTCACGGCACGACAGGCCAGACCGGCGCAACCGGGGCAACCGGAGCGAAGGGAACGACCGGCTCGACGGGTGCGACCGGGGCGACCGGCACGACCGGAGCCCAAGGCCCGACCGGAGCGCGCGGTCCGACGGGCGACCGAGGCGCTACCGGCGCCCAGGGTCCGACCGGAGCGCGGGGTTCGACCGGGGCGACCGGAGCCAACGGCGCGACCGGAGCACGCGGCGCGACCGGCCCGACCGGTGCCAAGGGGACGACCGGCGCGAGCGGAGCAACCGGAGCCACCGGTGCGACCGGTGCCACTGGTGCGACGGGATCGCGCGGGGCCACCGGAGTCGGAGCAACCGGAGCGCGGGGAGCGACAGGTGCACGCGGCGCAACCGGCCCGCCCGGAGTGCGAGGCCCGACCGGCGAACGCGGCGCGACAGGCGCTCAGGGCGCGACCGGGCAGAACGGCACGAACGGGACGACCGGTGCGCAAGGGCCGACGGGTGCGCGCGGTGCCACTGGGGAACGCGGCGCTACCGGCAGCCGGGGCCCGACCGGCGCAAAGGGCCCGACCGGCGCCATGGGCCCGACAGGGGCCAGAGGCACTACCGGCGCGCGCGGACCCACCGGCCCGGCCGGCACGGCCGGCGCTGTCGCCGCCAGCACCGCCGCGACGGAATCGACGGGCTCGCTCACCTACGTCGACCTGACGACCGTCGGGCCAACTACCGCTGTGACGA
>VAXT01000212.1 GCA_005883245.1 Actinomycetota bacterium
AGCTCGTTGTTGAGCAGGAACCCGAAGCCCGGAACGGCGAGGCCCGAGCCGCCGGTCGACTCGATCGTGAATGTGTAAGACACGACGTTGCCCCATTTGTCCGACGTCGTCAGGTGTGTCGTCGTCTCGGACTGCAACGCGGTCGACGCCGCCTCGCCCACGCCCGTGTTGTAGGGGTACGGGTTCCCGGGCGGAACGGCGCCCGGCGCCGCGGTCGTGGTGATCAGGGCGCGGCGCGTCGCCGCGTAGTCCTTCGAAAGCAGCCCACTCAGAGGCACGTCGAAGTAGTCGGGATCGGCAAGGTACGCGTTGCGGTCGGCGAACGAATAGCGCGACGCCTCAAGGTAGTAGTGCAGTGCGTCGACTCGCGTCATCGACGAAAGCGGGTAGCCCTCGAGGATGTTCAGCGCTTCGCCTACCGTCGAGCCGCCGCTGGACGGCGGGCCCATCGAGTACACGTCGAGTCCACGGTAGTTGACGTGCGTCGGCGTGCGCGTCGGCGCGACGTATGTGTGCAGGTCTCGCATCCCCATCACGCCGGGCCGCCACGTGTGGTTCGCGGTAGGCGAGATGACTGGATGCTTCACGGTGTCGACGAGCGCGTCCGCTACCGCGCCGCGGTAGAAGCCTTTTGGTCCGAGGTGCGCGATCCGTTGATACGTCGCCGCAAGCTCCGGGTTGGTGAAGACGCTGCCGACGTCGTGCGGAGTGCCGTCGGGGTCGAGGAAGAGCGCCGCGGTCGTCGGGACGTCGTCGAAGTAGTCAACGTTCTGTTGCGTCTGATCGAAGAAAGTCTGGTCGACTACGAAGCCGTGGCGGGCGACCTGGATGCCTGGCTGCAGTACCTGCGCGAGCGTCATCGTCCCGTACCTCGCGAGCGCTTCCGCCCACGTGGCGACGGTGCCCGGGACGCCGACCGAAAGACCGCTGAAGCGCGCATCGTTGAACGGCAGTGGTGCGGGCGGGCTTCCTACCCAGAACGAGGTCGGCGTCATTGCCGTAGGCGCGGTCTCGCGGCCGTCGATCGTGGTCACGGGGCCGCCGGCGGTGCGGACGACCATGAAGCCCCCGCCGCCTATGCCGCACGAGAATGGCTCGGTGACGCCGAGGACGCCAGCCGCGGCGACCGCCGCATCCACGGCGTTGCCGCCCCGCTTCAGCGTGTCGATCGCGGCCTGTGTCGCGATCGTCTCGACGCTCGCGGCCGCGCCGCCGGTCCCGATCGCGGTGGGCGGGCCCGAACCCGATCCGACGTTGGTGGACGTGCTCGCGACGACTAGAAGCGTCCCGGCGACCCTATGCCCAGTGCAGCCGGAACTCAAACGCAGCCCTGCTAGTCGGCTCGCCCCGGCAGAGCGCGGGTGGACTGTGCTTAGGATGGCGCCATGACGGGCTACCTGCACACGATGTATCGGATTACTGACCCCGAGAAGAGCCGGGCCTTCTACGAGGCGCTCGGGTTCGAGTTCCGTCGAGAATTCCCGATCGTTCGCGACGGCGAGCTCGAGGCGACCAACTTCTTCTTCGGCTTCCCGGGCCAGCAGGAGGAGCTGGAGCTCACCTTTAACCACGACGGCCGCAGCTACGAGCTCGGCACGGGGTACGGCCACATTGCGATTGGCGTCGACGATCTCGACGCGACACTTGCCCGCCTGCGCGATCAGGACATCGAGCCGGAGCGCCAGCCCTACCGCGTGCGTGAAGGCGGCGCCCGACTGTGTTTCGTCCGCGATCCGGACGGGTATCGCGTGGAGTTGATCGACCGCGGGAACTAGTCCACGAACGCCTTGGTTGGTCCCTACACTGTGGGGAGCAAGAAGGACGAGGAGCGATGGAGATCGGGGACCCGCTTCGCACCGTTACCGTCGAGCCGCTCGAGGAGCCGGTTCCGCGCGAGCTGCCGGATGAGCCGCCCGAAGAAGAGCCGGTCGAGCTGCCACGCGAGCCAGAGAAAGCACCCGCGTAGGGTTCGACCCCACCGGCGCGCCTGACTACGCGGAGCCGATCGTCGGCTGGCGGGGCTGGGTCGTCGTCGCGAACGGGGAGCACTTCCGCCTCTGCTCGCCTCTCTACCGCACCCTCTGGACGCCGCGGCGCGAGACGGTCGCCCGCTGCGAGGAACACGGCGAATGGTGGAGGCCTGCCCCTCCGCCCCCGCACGCTGCACCGAAGGCCGACTGTCGGTGCGGGCTCTACGCCTCGAGCTCGGTCAAAATGGCGGCGAGCTTCGTCTGGGGCCGTGACTCGCTGCGTGACGCGATCGGCGCCATCATCGGACGGGTCCTCCTCTGGGGGCGAGTCGTCGAATGCGAGCATGGCTGGCGCGCCGCCCGCGCCTACCCGGCGCAGCTCTACCTGCCCCTCGGCCGGCGTGGCCGCTTCACCTTCCTCGCCAGGCACGGTGCCGATCCTGAGGAGCTGGCGCTCGCGCTGAGCGAGTACGGAGTTCCGGTCGAGCTTGTCGCCTGCGCATCATTGAGGGCGCTTGCCCGCGTGCTCGAGGGCGAGTAATGGGGAAGCGTCAGCGGCTCCGCAGACATCGCGAGATCGGCCGCTTGACAGGCGGCTGGGGCGGGAGGATCATCGAAGTTGGCTCACAGGGAGCCCACCCCGAGGAGGTAAATCATGAGCCGATCAAGTAAGGCGCGGTTTGCGGCGGCCGTTGCCGGGGTGCTTGCGTTTTTCGCCGGCGCGGCCTCGTTGTTGCGCCGCCGGCGGTTCCGGAGAGGAGGCCCTATGGACATCAAGGAGATCTCGCGCCGCCTGGCCGAGGACCCGTGGCAAGGCAAGCTCGAGGAGGTGCTCGAGCTTGTTGGAGACGACTACGTGGCGCACGTTCCCGGATCAGCCGAGCCTTTCCGTGGCAAGGAGGGCTTCCGGGCGTTCGTCACCACATACCAGACCGGATTCCCGGATGGCAGGATCACGATCGACGACCAGATCGCCGAGGGCGACGTCGTAGCCACACGTTGGACGGGGCGGGGGACGCACACGGGCGAGCTGATGGGACTGCCGCCCACCGGCCGAGAGATCACCGTTGCCGGAATCACGTACTCCCGGATCGCCGACGGCAAGGTACGTGAGGCGTGGGTCATCTGGGACACGCTCGCGATGATGCAGCAACTCGGCGCTGTCCCGGAGACGATGCCCGTTCGTACAACCTGAGGCACCTTGGCGAGGGGGCCGTCACGGCTGGCGACCCCCTTGACCGGGGGATGCGCAGCGGCTCGGATTAACCAATGATGGTCGCGCCCGTCTCATTAGAGACCATGTTCGGCCCGTCCCCCCAGTCTCGCTACATGCCTTGCGCCGAGTGCGGCGCCTCGGTCGACCGCGCCGGGGCGGGTCCCCACGTGTGCGACACCGAGCGATTGCTCGACTTTCACCTCTTCCAGCTTCGTGAGGAGATCGCTACGTTCGACGCTGAGCTCGCCGCATGGCTCGTCTCGGCACACGGACGCTTCGCGACCTGGATCGCCGAGCGAGACCGGCACGGGGGCGACGAAGGTCGCCGGCGCGGTTAGCTCGTCTGGCTAGTTGTCGTCAACCCCGGCGTCCGTTTGGGTTGACCGCCGGAACATGCGTTTCAAGTGATAAAGTTTGTTCAGTTCGCCGCGTCTCTGTGACCGGCGTTGCGGCGCGTTTCGGCGGCCACGGCGAGTCCTCGACGAGGAGGGATGCTTGTCAGCGTAACGTCGACGCGCAAGGACAGAGGCAGGACCGACGCTACATGAAGCAGGGCGAACTGATCTTCCCGCAGAGCAGCTGCTCGAGAGAGCGTTTCGTGCCTCGAAGCCGGGCGAACGAGGGCTGCAAGCTGAATCATGTGGGTCGGGAACGCCAGCAGTGCTACGACGCTCCTCGCCGCTCTCTCGGCCCTGGCCGCGATCGGGAGCTTTCTCGCATACGTGTACTTCGTACTGCGGTCGAACGCCAATGCGGCCCGAGAAGAGGCGCTTGCTCTCGCTGAGACGCGGCGCGAGGTCATCGAAGACCTGACCGTTCGGCTGGCGTCGTGCAATCAGCGAACCCGCGAGCTGGAGACGGCGCTGGAAGCTGCGCGCGCGGAGGCTTGTGAGCAGGCGTACCAGGCACAGCGCCTCTACACGACGGGACTCGCCGAAGTGCTCGA